>USHP01000077.1 GCA_900554625.1 uncultured Eubacteriales bacterium
TTCCTGGGCAGGGGCAGCGCCGCAGGCAGCCAGAGCCAGAACCATAGCCAGAGCCAGAACGATACCCAATGCTTTCTTCAGTTTCATAGTGTTTCCTTTCCTTTCATGTTAGTTTCCAATAAAACACGGCTTTTTTCAACCGTTGTTTTCCGAATATACGCCGATGTGATACACGGCGGGGGCGCCGCCCCAGGTCTGCTCAACCTGAAGGCGAATCGCCCGGGCAGACACCGACACATCCAGCACCACCAACCGCTGGCAGTTGTCCCGGAGGTGTCCGATTTCTTTCCAGGCACCATCCTCTCCCAGGGCCAATACTGCAGCATTGCGAATCAGCGCCGGCGGCATGTCGATGCGGGGAACGAAGTGATGGCTTTCCTGCCAGTACTTGGCCCGGCTGCTTGGAAGTTCTTCGTTCAGGCTGGGGTCCAGGAACAGCCGGATCTGGCGAATCGGAATCGGCTGCTGCCATTGCAGTTCCAGCCACGGCTCCTGATCCTTCCGGGCAGCCTTCCACTGATTGGGGGCATTCCAGGGGCGGTTAGGAGATTCCAGCACCCGCTCCGGTTTGTACAGAGACGTTTCCTCCGGATAAGCCAGCATAGGTTCCAAATACACCGGGCTGTCCCTGTGCCCGCAGAGGAAGCCTTCCCGTTCCCGTTCTGCGCACAAAATGGATACGCCTTCACAGTCTTCCAAAGCCAGGGTGCAGAACCGTTTTCCCCCACCGGTTGGCACCGGCAGAGATAGCTCGTTTCTGCCCGGGGTAATCTCCGCCTGCCAGGAACCCGCTTTCTGCCCCAAACAGAACCGGTTGGGCAGAGAACGGATATACCAGGTGCCATGCATGGTGCACGGGTGCTCCGCTTCCACCACCAGTTTGGGCTGTTTTCCTTCCAGTCCCGGGAACGTCAGGAAGCTGCCCTCCGTAATGGGCATCTTTCCCTGGGGCTTTCCCCAGCTTCCGTCGTGGCTGCTGCTGGCAAAAATCTTGGCCCGGCTGCTCAGGTCCTCGGGATCAGCAATGTCCGCTCCGGGGATGAACATATCGCCGCGCAGAAGCTTTCGCTGAATCTGCTGGATTTGCTCCTGTTCCAGCTGTCCCGGGTCATTTCCTGTGCGGATCATGGCACAGGCCAGCTCTCCGGCGGCCTGACCCGCCAGGGCACAGGTGTTCATCACCCGACTGGAAACAAAGGCCTGACGCTGGGTGCCGATGTTCCGTCCCGCAAAGAGCAGGTTGGGCACCCGGTTCTGATACAGGCATCCCAGGGGAATCTGATAGACATTCACCGGAATCTGGACGCAGTTTTCTTCCTTGGTATCGTGCATGCCCCCGGCAGGATGGGTATCCATGTACCATCCGCCGTAGAAGGCGCCGTCAGGAAATTGCTTTCCTTCCCGGATATCTTCCTCCGTCAAAAGATACGCCGTCTCCATCCGGCGGCTTTCCCGTTTGCCGGGGATGCTGCCCACCCATTCCAAGGTGTAGTTTTCTGCATCATACAGGCCGCTGTTTTTGATGTAATTCCACACGCCCATCACCAGGCGCTTCAGCTCCAGAGTAATGTCCTGAAGCCGGGCAATGGTGTCCAGACTGCCGCCGTACTCAAACCACCAACAGTCGCTGCCGCCCATCTTTTCGTTGACCACCCGTCCGCCGTGGTTAATCAGGCCGGAAATCTGTTCCATGCCGTAGGCATAGTTGGGGGCCACAAAGGATACCGGATGATCCTCCCGCTTGGTATAAAACAGGATGGAGCAGCCCAGCAGCTCCGGCGTTTGGGGCAGAGGGGTCTGCCTGGAGGGGATGTACTCCTCTCCCAAATAATAGGGAATCCCCGCCAGATATCCCAGAGTCGCATCTCCTGTAGCGTCCAGAAACACATCCGCTTCCACTGCTACATGCTGCTCTGTGCCCTGCTGATAGCCGCTGACGGATACCACCCGATTTTCCTCCAGGACAATCTGGGAAATTTCCGTATTCAGCAGCAGCTGCAGCTTGGGCTCTGCCAGCACCGCATCCAGCAGTACCTCATCCCAGAAAACCGGATTGCCTTCCCGATTGCGGTAAAGGTTGGTCAGCTTCAGCTCCCCCCAGATGCCCATTTCCTCACTGTAGAAATTGCCTGCTCCCACAGCGCCCCGGGACCAGACCCGGATCTCACTGCTGGAGTTGCCGCCCAGTACCGGGCGATTGTGTATCAACACAGTCTGAACGCCGCTTCTCGCAGCCGCCAAAGCACCGCAGACACCGGCAGGGCCACCGCCGACAACCGCAAATTGTGTTTTGATCCGATTCATGACTTCACCTTACTCCCAAAGCATACTTCTTTCAAATTCTGACATGCCACTGTTCAGATATATCCAGATTTTGAAAGTCCGCCTCCGCAAACCGCCCATCCTGACTAAAAGAACTTAGCTATTTCCGGAGTCATTTGTTTTGTTTGTCTATATGATAACAAGTCATGCAAGCCTATGCAAGAAATTATCCGGACAGATTCTGGATTATTCTGCACTGTTCATTGACAGATTCTTCTTTTGGTCGTATACTGCAAAATAGAGGTATTTTATCCAAAGGAGGTATTTTCATGGCAGGAAATTACCAGCACATTGCCCAATATCTGCAGCGGCTGCAAAGCCGGTATGATGTGCAGATCTGTATCAAGGATTTCTGCGGCTTCATTCCCATCAACAAGGAACTGGACGAAGCTCTCCGGCCCTTTCTGGCCCATACCAATCCCTACTGCATGTATATGAAGTCCAACCAGGCCCACTGGTGGCAGTGTCTTTCCATGATCCGGGGAATGTTTGACAAGCTGGAGCGTACAAAGCAGACCTATTTTGGAGTCTGTCACGGCGGCCTTGGGGAATATGTGGTTCCCATTTACAGCGAAGATTTCCTGCTGGGCTCGGTCAATGCCGGATTCTTTCCCGTCAATCCCAGGAAAGTAGAGCGCCGCATTTGCCGCAGCTGCGCCAAGGAGCCGACTTTGGACCCGGAGGAAGCCAAAAAGCTTTACCGCTCCTGCATCCGCACTCCCAGCATTGACCCGGAAGATCTGCTGCCGGGATTGGAGCTGGTGGCGGAATATCTGGGACAGACCTACCAAATTCTCCAGCGCACCCATGCCGCATCAGAAAACACCGTGCGCTACTATACTTCCAGTGAGGACACCATTCTTTCCCATGCCATGGAATACATCCGCCGCAACACCACAAACCGGATTGCGGTAGCCGACCTGGCAGCCTTCTGCCATTGCAGCGAATCCTACCTCAGCCGGATTTTCAAGCGGCGCACCGGGGTCAATATCAATGTATATGTCAACAAAGTTCGGGTGGAACAGGCAAAAAACAGTCTGCTTCTGTCCCAGGACAGCATTGCCGAAATCGCCACCCGGGTAGGTTTCAGCGATCCCAACTACTTTTCCCGGGTCTTTACCCAGATCATCGGCATCTCCCCGACAGAATTCCGGCGGCGGTTTCAGCAGTAACCGCCGCTGCTTTCCAAATACTTGTTGACATCTCAATATCTTTTGCGTATAATTGGGCAATCTGGCCAATTATACCAGCGTCACATTGTATATCTCTACCAGCGTCCTTCCCTTTGAAAACGCCCTGATTTGTGATATAGTACAAAGAAGCAGGGAGCGCAGCTGGTTTCTGGCCGGAAATCTCTTTTTTATTCTAAGGAGTTCCCATGAAACAGTTGAAAAAAGTCCTGCTTTGGATTGTGTCCATTGTCGCCGTCCTGGCTGTGGTGCTGGGCATCGCAGTATTCGCCCTGTGGCACAATGAAATCGCCACCGTGGCAAGTTTCCAGCAGGTTCGCACCAGAAACGACGACCACCTGGACGGCTCCGTCTACACCATGGAGGTCAAAGGCGGATTCTATCTGGACGACTTCATCGCCCAGGGGGGCGCCAAAAGCGACGCAGAGCTGATTGACTTCATCACCGGCAAGATCACCAAGGGTCTGCTGAAAATGGAAATCAGCGAAAGCGAAATCGCCTGCTCCGCCTTCACCGCCCAGACTCTGGAAGCTGACCGGCTCTTTGGCCGCAACTATGACTTGTCCAAAACCAACACCTGCATCGTTTTCACCGAAGCTACGGAAGGCCGCCACGCCACCATTTCCACAGTGGACCTGCAGTTTCTGGGCATGGATGTGGACCAGGATGTGGAAGGTCTGATGAACAAAGTCACCTGTCTGGCCGCTCCCTACGCTCCTCTGGACGGCGTTAACGACGCCGGCGTCAGCTGCGGCATTTTCATGAGCTACCAGGGTGGGGAAACCATTGTTCCCACTGACCTGAATACTGACAAACCTGACATCACCTCCACTACCTTGCTGCGGCTGATTCTGGACTACGCCGACAACGTGGAAGAGGCCGTGGAAATCGCCTCTACATACGACCTGCACGACTCCGCCGCCACCTCCTACCATTATATGGTAGCCGATGCCACCGGCGCCAGCGTGATTCTGGAATGGGTCAACGGCGCCGACGCCACCGACCTGGACGGTTCTGCCCGGCAGCTGGTGGTGACCTACAATGATGATGACACCCACATCGGTCAAGAGGAAAGCCAGTCCGATTTCCAGTGGATCACCGACTTCATCATTCAGCCCGACTACTACGATGATCCCGCCGACCAGAAAGGCCTGGACCGGTACCAGAAGCTCTACGAGAAGCTGAGCCAGACCGATGGCATTGTAGCTGACGAGGAAGCCGCCATGGAAATCCTGGCCAGCGTAGGCCGCCGGAACTGGAGCAACGACGACAAGAACACCTGCACCGTCCACAGTGCGGTTTACAACCTGACGGACAAGTCCGTTCTGTGGGTTTCCAACGAAAATTACCAGGACGAAACCGCCATCTTCCGTTTCAGCCTGGAAAAATAACCCGGCAGATACCCGGAAATACAAAACAAGAAAGGATTGGTTTGGATGGACGCCAAATACGAAGCTCTGTTTACCCCCTGGAAAATCGGCAATGTGGAAATCAAAAACCGCATCGTCCTGTGTCCCATGGGCGGCACCTCCCTGTTCGGCTGGATGGAGCCCAATCATTTTGACAAGGAAGCGGCAAACTTCTTCTTGGAGCGGGCGCAGAATAACGTGGGCCTGATTATCCCCGGCATCGCCCCCATCCGGGACACCATCGGCGGCCGGTGGCTGTACCAGAACAAGAAGATGTTCCGCCAGCTCAAAGATTATATGGAGCAGATTCACGCCACCGGAGCAAAGCTGTTCATTCAGCTCACCGCCGGCATGGGCCGCTCCTGGGGCATCTCTGACGAAGTAACCCATCTGCACAAAAATCCCGTGCTGCGGGTACTGGCAAAGCCCATTCTGGACACCAACTACCAGATGGCCAGCCCCAGTCCCCTGCCCTCTCGTTGGGCCGAGGACATCACCTGTCCGGAAATGACCCTGGAGCAGATTCAGGAAATCATCGACGCCTTTGCCAAAACCGCCGCACTGTGCAAAGAGGCCGGGGTTGACGGTGTGGAAGTTCACGCCGTTCACGAAGGATACCTGCTGGATCAGTTTGCCATGAAGTACACCAACCACCGCAGCGACCGCTACGGCGGCAGCTTTGAAAACCGCTACCGTTTTGCAGCAGAAATCGTCAAGGCAATCAAAGCAAACTGCGGCGAAGACTTCCCGGTATCCCTGCGTTACAGTGTCATTTCCAAGGTCAAGGACTTCTGCTACGGCGCTCTGCCGGGAGAAGACTACCAGGAAATCGGCCGGGATATGGAAGAGAGCGAGAAGGCCGCCAAGTATCTGCAGGATGCTGGCTACGATATGCTCAACGCCGACAACGGCACCTACGATTCCTGGTACTGGGCCCATCCGCCAATGTACATGCCCCAGAACTGCAACCTGGAGGACGTGGCTCACATCAAGCTGTTCGTGGACATTCCCGTGGTCTGCGCCGGACGGATGGAGCCGGACGTAGGCGCTCAGGCGGTAAAAGAAGGCCGTATCGACGGCGTAGGCGTTGCCCGGCAGTTCCTGGCCGACGGCGAATGGGTCACCAAGCTGATGGAGGATCGGCTGGAGGATATCCGTCCCTGCATCTGCTGCCACAACGGCTGCTTCAACCTGTGCCACTACAAAGGCCACGCCAATGCCCAGTCCTTCTTTGACACCCGGGGCATGGCCCGGTGCGCCATCAATCCCAAAACCATGCAGTCGAAAAAATACCGGGTAGAGCCTGCTGCCAAGGCCAAGAAAATCGCCATTATCGGCGGCGGCATCGGCGGCATGGAGTCCGCCATTGTCTGTGCCCAGCGGGGCCACAGCGTCACCCTGTACGAAAAGTCCGACCATCTCGGCGGCGTGTTCCAGGCTGCGGCTGCTCCCTCCTTCAAGGAAAAAGACCGGGATCTGCTGGCCTGGTACGCAAGAGAGCTTACCAGATACCCCAACCTGACCGTCAAGATGAACACGGAAGTCAAGGACGTATCTTCTCTGAACGCCGATGAAATCATCATTGCCACCGGTGCCACTGCCAACCGCCTTCCCGTTCCCGGTGCGGGCAAGGGAATTCAGGCCATTGATTACCTGCTGGGCAAGAAGGCCGTGGGTGACAAGGTAACCATCATCGGCGGCGGTCTGACCGGCTGCGAAATTGCCTACGACCTGTACCTGCAGGGCAAGCAGCCCACCATTGTGGAAATGAAGGACGACCTGATTGCCGTTACCGGCATTTGCCTGGCCAACTCCAGCTACCTGCGGGACTTCTTCAAAACCAACCAGGTACCGGTGTATCTGGAAACCGCTCTGAAAGAAATCAAGGACGGCTCCGTGGTGGTCACCCGGAAAGACGGCACCCAGGAGGAAATCCCGGCAGACTCCGTGATCCTCTCCGTAGGCTACCGCCCCGCCCCTCTGGCGGAAAAGGCAGGGCACATTCACATCGTAGGCGACGCCGCCAAGGTGGGCAATCTGCGCACCGTCATCTGGCGTGCCTGGGATGTGTGCATGAAGCTGTAAGGAGGCGCAGAAATGAATTTAACAGCGGAACAACAAGCCATTCTGGACGGTGCCAAAGGCGAAACCATGGCCAAGGTCATGAAAACCCTGGTAATGTACGGTCAGATTTTCGGCGCGGAGAAAATGGTGCCCGTCACCTCCCAATATAACCACCTGGTCACCTCCTTCGGTCTGAAGGCTCTGGGGCCGGTGTACGACCTGATGAACCAGCTGATTGATGCCGGTGCGGTTTCCGGGCAGAAGTTCTCTGTGGACCCCCGGCCCCTGGACCCCAAGGTGCCCGCCAATTTCCTGCAGAATCTGGTGTTCAAGAAGTGCATGTACAGTAAGCAGGACTTCTACGAAGGCCAGCTGCGGCAGCTGGGATTGAAAGATGAGGAAGCCTTCAGCTGCGCCTGTTATCTCGATGAGCAGGGCAACCGCCCAAAGAAGGGCGAGGTGCTGAGCTGGGCAGAATCCTCCGCCGTGGTCTACGCCAACTCGGTGCTGGGCGCTCGGTGCAACCGCAACTCCGGCATTATGGACCTAATGGGCTCCATCGCGGGATATGTCCCCTATTTCGGCCTGCTCACCGACGAAGGCCGGAAAGCCACCTGGATTATCAGGGTGGAAACCACCAAGAAGCCGGAGGCTCAGCTGCTGGGCTCCGCCATCGGCATGAAGGTCATGGAAGATGTGCCCCATGTGATGGGAATGACCAAGTGGCTGGGTACCGAGCTGGATGACGCCGCCTGCGCCTATCTGAAGGACTTCGGCGCGGCGACGGCCTCCAACGGGGCCGTGGGGCTCTACCACATAGAGAACCTCACGCCGGAGGCGAAGGAGCAGGGCGAGGGCCTCATCCGCGAGGGCGCGAAGGTGTACGTCATAGACGACGCCGAGCTCGAGCGCGTGAAGGCGGGCTACCCCTGCGTGTGGAAGGATTTGAACGCCG
>USHP01000078.1 GCA_900554625.1 uncultured Eubacteriales bacterium
AGCGATATCTGTACAACCATCTTTCCGCTCTGGCGGCGCCGCTGCACCGGAAGGTGCGGGTACGGGATGCCTTTACCTGTGCGGAATTTGCAGTGAGCGTGCTGAGCATGCTGGGCTTTGACTTTGACCCGAACCGGTTTTATACCATCGGCGCCATTGCCCGCCGGCTGGAAGATTACCACATTTATACCGGGATTTTCCGGAAACCTACCGGGAAGACCCTCAGTTCTTTGCGGAAAAGCCTCTGCGCCACCCCATTGCCGCCAGCACCCAGAGCATTCTGGCCCTGCTGTGGCGCAAGGCCTTTGCCTGAACATGGGAATATAAAAATCGGCAGCGTTTTGCCCTTCCGGCGAAACGCTGCCATGTTTTCCTTGTTACTCCAACACATGCTCCAGACCCATCTGCAAAATGGTTTTCACATGGTCGTCCGCCAGGGAATAGAGGATGTTTTTTCCTTCCCGGCGGTATTTGATGAGGTGCATCTGCTTCAGAAGCCGCAGCTGATGGGAAATGGCGCTTTGGCTCAGAGACACCGCCTGGGCAATGTCCGTTACGCACAGCTCCTGCTGGGCCAGCAAAGACAGAATCTGCACCCGGGTAGCATCCGCAAAGCCCTTGAATAGCTCCGCAATCTGCTCCATGGTTTCCTTGTTGGGCAATGTCTGCATCCCGGCACCTCCTGTTGGTTTTCTCTCATTTTAGCCGAATCTGACCAAAGATGCAACCATTTTATTTTTGGCTTTCTGTAGTGAATTTCCAGAAAGGACAAATACTAGCACAAAAGCAGTCCGGCTTTGGGAAGGTGAAAATTATGTCAACCTTCTTTCTCGACAAAAACTTTTAAGTTTTTATGAAAAGCCTTTGCAATCCCAAAAAAGTATGATATAGTATACGGAGTTTAAGATGACTGACTATGCGCAAACGTAAAAGAGGCGATGGATATGAAGGATTTATCGAAAATTTCGGTAGTGCTGCCTTCTCTGGACCCGGACGAAAAGCTGATTGCGGTGGTAGATGGCCTGTTGGAATATGGCTTCACCGATATCATCCTGGTCAATGACGGCAGCAAACCAGAGAATCTGCACTATTTTCAGGATCTGGCGGCCAAACACCCCCAGATTCATTTACTGCACCACGAAGTGAACAAAGGAAAGGGCGCTGCCCTGAAAAACGCTTTCCGCTATTTCCTGGAGAACCGTCCGGAGGGTCTTGGCGTGGTCACCGTGGACGGAGACAACCAGCACCACCCGGAAGATACCCGGGCCTGCTGTGAACATATGCTGGAAACCGGACATACCGTCCTGGGCTGCCGGGATTTTACATTGGAGCATGTCCCTTCCAGAAGCCGGTTCGGCAACCACACCACCTCCGCCATTTTCAAGATCTTTGTGGGCATGACCATTTCCGACACCCAGACCGGCCTGCGGGCCATTCCCCGGGATGTGCTGGAAGCCCTGGTGGATGTGGAGGGTGACCGGTTTGAATACGAAACCAATATGCTCCTGGCCTTCAAGACCCTGGGCATTCCCTTTGATGAGGTAAAGATCCGCACCGTTTATATTGAGGAAAACAAAAGCTCCCATTTCCGGGTGATTCACGATTCCTGGCGGATTTACAAGCTGATTCTGGCCCACTTCTTCCGCTACACCATCAGCTCCCTGGTCAGTGCTGTGGTGGATACCCTGAGCTATGCGCTGCTAAGTTGGGCGCTGGCTCCGCTGCTGCGGGGATTTGCCCTGACGGCGGTTTCCGGCGTGGGAGCCAGAACCATTTCTTCTCTGCTGAATTTCTTCCTGAACAAGAAGCTGGTGTTCCGGGCCAATGTGGATACCAAACGGGCCATGCTTCGCTACTATGCCCTGGCCCTGCCCCAGATGGCGGCTCAGGTGCTGCTGACCCAGGGAGCTTACGCATTGTTTGCCGTCAGCGACCGTTCTAACGGTCTGCGCACGGTGATTTACGCCCTGGTGATGATTGCCCTGTATTTCCTTAGCTATATGATCCAGCAGCGCTGGGTCTTTGCACCGCAAAAATCCAAATAAGAGGTATGTGTATGAACAAGAAAAATCAAGTTCCGGATCGCGCCCCTCATGCCGTCCAGGGCGCCTCGGCTGGAAAGCAGAAAAAGAAAAGCGGCCTGATGGGCCGGATTGTACGGCGGTTTTTCCTGCTGCTGTTTACGGTGATTTTGCTGGCCTTTGCAGCGTTGGTTCTGGTGATGAACCTGGTGTTCAACGGCCCGTCTCCCGCAGCCAGAACCCAGCTGACCATGTCCCTGATCGAAGCCAGTGCCACCAAGTGGGTTCCGGCCCTGTTTATTGGTGAGGAATCGGTGGCGGAGATTCGTACCAGCGTACAAGGTGCAGAGCTGACAGAAGAAGTGACCGACACTTCCCAGGTGGTCATCAACAAGGATTCTGCCATGACCTCCAGCAGCGATGAATGGGAGAAGTACCCCGATGGTATTCGGATTGAAAGCTATTCCGGCGATACCTATAACGCCCACATCATGATCGTGAAGAACCCCTCTCAGGTTTATATGGGTATTTCCACAGAGAAATTCTCCACCAGCATTCCCGGTAAGCGGCTCAATGCGGTCATTGAGGAAGAAGGCGCACTGGCAGCCATCAACGCCGGCGCATTTAACGATGACGGCACCGCCAGCGCTTCCGTGGGCAGCTGCCCTCTGGGACTGGTTATGTCCGGCGGCAAGTGTGTCTGGACCAGCGGCAAGCAGCCCGGTCTGGAAGGCTTTGCCGGATTCAACACCGACAACATTCTGGTGGTTTCCAAGACCAATCTGTCTCAGTCTGAGGCAGAGCAGCTGAACATCCGGGACGGCTGCTGCTTCGGCCCTGCGCTGATTATCAACGGCGAAATCAACGGCGAAGCCTATAACAACAATTCCGGTCTGAATCCCCGGACCGCCATTGGTCAGAGAGCCGACGGCGCCGTGATCTTCGTCTGCATTGACGGACGGCAGACCAGCTCCATGGGCGGCACCTATGCCGATATCATCGACATTATGGTGGAATACGGCGCAGTCAATGCCTGCAACATGGACGGCGGTTCCTCTTCCATTATGTATTATCGGGATACCTACGGACGCTACGGCGAAGCCGGTCAGGTGCAGATGATCAACAACTACTCTCTGCTCCAGTCTCAGCCCAGACGTATGCCCAACTACTGGCTTGTTCGGGCTGCAGAGTAAGGAGGTAAGCCATGTACAAAGGAAAATTTGACCAGAAGTCAAAAAATACCACTTCTGATATCCAGGAGCTCATTGCCCAGCGCAATGCTGCCCCCGCAAAGCCCCAGCCCAAAGCCGCTCCCAAAACGGCTCCCCAGAACAGAGCCCACCAGGCATCTCAGGCTCCGACCCGTCCGGCTTCGGGCAGACCGGCAGCCCCCGCTTCCCGGGAGCAGGCGGCCAGAGCCCAGAGAATGCAGCCCATGCCCCAGTCTGCGCCCCAGAAAAAGAAGAAGGGCCCCCGTACCGGCGGCGTGATCTTCTATACGCTGTATTTCCTGTTCATTCTGGTGTTCTTTGTGGGCACCTATATTGGCCTGACATGGCTGCATGGCTGGCTGAGCGATTACGAAGCAGCCCAGCCCACCGCCAAGGCCCAGCAGGTGTTCGACCAGCTGTTCACCAACCCGGACTGGAGTGCCTTGTACGAAGCCACCGGCGCTCAGGATTCTCCTTATGAAGGCAAGGAAGAGTTCGTGGCCTTCATGCAGAGCCGGATTGATCCTACTCAGCTGACTTATCTGGAAACCTCCGCCGGTTTGTCCGGTGACAAGAAGTACGAAGTCCGACTGGGCGAGGAAGTGATTGCCACCTTTACCCTGGTGGACAAGAACGCCCAGGCAGACAACGCTCTGGGTGATCTGGGCGCCATTCCCGATTGGCAGCTGGGCAAGGTGGACGTGAAGTTCCAGCGGGAAGGCACCTACCGGATTCAGGTGCTGGAAGGCCATACTGCTTACGTCAATGATGTGGCCCTGGACGAAAGCTTCACCATCCAGAAGGCAACCACCCTGGCTGCTGACTATTTGCCGGAGGGCGTTACCGGATTCCGGATGTGCACTCAGGAAATCACTGGCCTGATGGTCAAGCCCACCGTGACGGTCTTTGACGAAAAGGGTACCCAGATGGAGGTATCCTACAATGAGGAGACCAAGACCTTCGTGGAGAATGTGGACGGCAGCAGCGCCGCTATGACCGACGAGCAGAAGACCGTTGCTCTGGAGGCCGCGGAAACCTATTGCCTGTATATGATCGAGCGGGCTGACCGTACAGACATTGCCAAGTACTTTGACCCCACTTCCAATGTTTACAAGACCATCACCGGTCTGGGCGAACTGTGGATGCAGGGCAATTCCGGTTATGAATTCCAGAATGAGTCCGTAACCAACTTCGCCAGCTACAGCGACTCCCTGTTCTCTGCCCATGTCTCTTTGGACTTGGTGGTGACCCGTACCGATGGCACGCCCAAGACCTACGATTATGACCAGACCCTGTTCTTTAAGAAGTCCGATACCGGCAAGTGGCAGGCTTATGAGATGACCAACAAGGACGTGTCCCTGCCCAAGGGCCAGGTGCGCCTGACCTTCATGCAGGACGATACGGTACTGGTCAGCAACTTCTATGACACCGATGCCAAGGAAATCGTCACCCCGCTGATCTCCAACGTTCCTGCCGGTAAGGTATTTGCCGGATGGGTGCGGGAGGATGTAGACGACTACGGCAAGACCACCCTGACCCTGGTGTTCCAGCCGGATTCCGAGGGCAAGGTAACCATCCCCGACGGCACCACGCTGGTTCCCATGACACTGAAAGCCTACTTTGAAGACGCAGGGGCTGCTGCTGAGCAGCCCACTGCGGAAACCACAGCCGCTACCACACCCCCCACTTCGGAAGGAGCGTGACCCATGCTGGCAATTTTAGACCAACTGGCAGTATCCTTTGACCTTCCTATTCTGGACTGGATTCAGGCCAATCTGAAAAACGATATCCTGGATGTCATTATGCCCATCATCACCCTGTTCGGTGACGGCGGCATCTTCTGGATTGCCTGCGCCGTGCTGCTGCTGATCTTCCCCAAAACCCGGAAGATCGGTCTGGGCATGGGATTTGCCCTGATTCTGGGCCTGATCGTGTGCAACATCACCCTGAAGCCACTGGTAGGGCGCATTCGGCCCTATGACTTCCAGATGGAACACTTTCAAAAGGAAATTCTGCTGCTGACCGAGCGGATGCATGACTATTCCTTCCCCTCCGGCCACACCATCGCTTCTTTTGAGGCAGCCACGGTGCTGCTGAAAAACAGCAAGAAAATGGGCATTCCTGCCATGATTCTGGCGGTGCTCATTGCCTTCTCCCGGCTGTATCTGTACGTACACTATCCCACTGACGTAATCTTCTCCATCTTTGCGGGCATTCTCTTCGCCTTCATCGGTGATGCCCTGGCAGCGAAAGTTGCCCCCAAGCTCACCGGAAAACCCAAGGGAAGATTTGAAGCCAGATAACAACGTAAACCGGCGCCCAAAGCCAAAGCAATGGGCGCCGGTATTTTTATAAAGAAATGGACTCCGGAGTTTCCTGCCCACGGCGGAGAAAGTCCAAACCGTTTTCAGCCAGGGGGAAAAGCATACAGAAAGGCCCAGGCATTTGCCTGGGCCTTTGGGATTATTTCAGGCTGAACTTTGCGGCGAAGGCTTTGTACTGCTCGCCAAAGTTCTCATTTTCCATCCGGGCGGAACGGAGGGCTTCGTGGGTGTTCATGTCGTGGTGGGACATATCTACCACACATCCGGCAATGTTGGAACAGTGGTCGCCTACACGCTCCAGAGCGGTGAGCAGGTCAGACCAGACAAAGCCGCTTTCGATGCTGCAGGAGCCCTGCTGCAGACGCAGGATGTGGTGTACCCGGAGCTTCTCTTTCAGGTCGTCGATGACCTGCTCCAAAGGCTCCACCTGGTAGGCCTTTTCCAGATCCTTCTCCCGGAAGGCCTGGAAGGAAAGCTGGACAATCTCATTGACGGCGCTGGTCAGAACCGTCAGCTCATGCTTGGCGGTGCCGGAGAAGCTCAGGTTCTTGGCGTGGAGTTCTTCCGCGGCTTCCACCAGGTTCAGGGCATGGTCGCCAATGCGTTCAAAGTCGTTCAGGGCCTTGAGCAGCATGGCAGCTTCGCTGCTGTCAGCTGCGCTGATTTGCAGGGAGCTGAGTTTGACCAGGTAGGTGCCCAGGATATCCTCGTAGTGATCGGTGCGGCTTTCATCCTCCCGGACGTTACGGGAAAGCTCAGGGCTGAACTCCAGCAGGGAAGCGGCGCCGTTGTGGAATGCCCGGGCGGCCACATCGGCCATCTCGTTGGTCAGAACCTGGCAGCGCTCCAGAGCGATGGAAGGGGTGGCCAGCAGACGCTCGTCCAGCTCGGCGTTGGCTTCCGGCACGGTGGTGTCGGGCACCAGCTTGCACACCAGCTTTTCCAGCAGGCTGCCGGAGGGCAGCAGGAAGGCGGTGCAGACCACATTGAACACGGTGTGGCAGATAGCAATGCCCAGGTAAGTGGCGCTTTCGCCCAGAATGGCGGGGGCCAGCAAAGTCTTGACCAGCAGGAACAGAATCAGGCAGACAATGGTGCCGATGATATTAAAAAGCAAGTGAACAAAGGCAGCCCGCTTTGCGTTTTTGGTGGTGCCCACGGAGGACAGCATTGCGGTGATACAGGTACCGATGTTCTGACCCATGATAATGGGAATGGCGGCGGCGTAGGTCACAGAGCCGGTGGAGGACAGGGCCTGCAAAATACCCACGGAAGCGGAGGAGGACTGGATGATGGCAGTCAGCACCGCACCGGCCAGCACGCCCAGAATGGGGTTGGTGAACAGCAGGAACAGCTGCTGGAAGGCGGGGACATCTTTCAGACCGGACACAGCGTCGGACATGGTTTCCATGCCGAACATCAAGGTGGCAAAGCCCAGCAGGATCATGCCGGTATCTTTCTTCTTGCTGTCCTTCAGGAACATGTAATACACAATGCCCAGCAGCGCCAGAATGGGGGTGAAGGAGGAGGGCTTGAAGAGCTTGACAATCATGTTGCCGCTTTCAATGCCGCCCAGAGACAGAATCCATGCGGTGACGGTGGTACCGACGTTGGCACCCATAATCACGTTGATGGCCTGACCCAAGGTCAAAAGACCGGAGTTGACGAAACCCACCACCATGACCGTGGTTGCGGAGGAGGACTGGATCACAGCGGTAACGGCAAGGCCGGTGAGGAAGCCCAGCATCCGGTTGGTGGTAAGCTTACCCAGCAGCGTGCGCAGACTGGAACCGGCCCGGCGTTCCAGCGCCTCGCCCATGATGTTCATGCCGAACAGGAACAGACACAGGCCGCCGATCATGGTGAGAAGGTCAAAGAGGTCCATATTTATCTACCTTTCTTGCATTTTATCTGACAATACTCATTTTACCAGAGAATTGTCAAATCCATTATCAGAAGAATGTAAAATCTATGTAAAGTCAAGCGCAGAGCGCCGGGGCAGAAAAAGGGAGCCTTGCACTGCGCAAAGCTCCCAGAAAAGCTGGTATGGGAATTATTTGGGGAAGTGGACGGTGATGGTGGTGCCTTTGCCCACCTCACTTTCCAGATCCATCCGGGCACCCAGAATCTGGACGCCGTGTTTTACAATGCTCAGCCCCAGGCCGGTACCGCCGACAGCCTTGGAGTGGCTCTTGTCCACCCGGTAAAACCGTTCAAATACCCGCTGCTGATTCTCCGGCGCAATGCCGATTCCGGTATCGGATACCGTCAGCAGGGCTTCGCTGGCCCGATCTTCGATCCGGATGGTTACGCAG
>USHP01000079.1 GCA_900554625.1 uncultured Eubacteriales bacterium
GTATTGTGGCGCCGCTGCTGATTCGCCTGTTCCGGATTTCCGACCCGGTAGCCGCTGGCCTGGCCATTGGAGCATCCAGCCACGCCATGGGAACCTCCAAGGCAATCGAACTGGGAGAGGTAGAGGGTGCCATGAGCGGCCTTGCCATCGGTATTTGCGGCATGATTACCGTACTGCTTTCCCTTCTGATTCTGTAAAAGGAAAATCCCCGGATTCTGATGAATCCGGGGATAATTTTGTATTTTGTTATGCGGCAGCTTCTTCCGCCTGCTTTCCGAAAAGCTTCTGAGTACCCTGAATGGCAACCAGAACGCCCAGGATCAGCAGCAGAACAGCGAAGATCAACTGCAGCGCATTGCCCAGAGTCAGACCTGTGGTAACCAGAGCGCCGGACAGACTGTAGATGGTCATGGCCAGAGCGGTGAAGGTAACGGCCATCATGAAGAACATGGGAATCCACAGCATGAATCCCTTGCGCTTGGTACGCTTGAGGAACACAGCGCAGGCAACCAGTGCCAGTACGCTCAGCAGCTGGTTGGCAGAGCCGAACAGAGGCCAGATTTCCTTGTAGCCGACCTTAGCCAGCAGATAAGCCAGCACCAGGGTAATCACGGTGGCGAAAACCTTGTTGGTCATCAGCTTCAGGAAGGGATTCATGGACTTTTCATCCATACCATCTTCCATCCAGAATTCCTGGAAGGACAGCCGGCCAACGCGGGCCACAGAGTCCAGGGAGGTCAGGGCGAAGGCGGACACTGCCAGGTTAATCAGGGTAAATACCAGATTGTAGGGCAGTCCCACCACCTGCAGGAAGTTGGCGATAGCACCCGCAAAGACCTGGGCAGGGGTGTTCAGACCCTGAGCTGCTGCTTCGCCGGAAGCGAAGGAAGAAACAGCGATCAGGGAAATCACAGCCAGCATGCTCTCCATCAGCATGGCGCCGAAGGAAACCGGCAGCATGTTCCGCTCATTTTTGATCTGCTTGGAAGCGGTGCCGGAGGAAACCAGAGAATGGAAGCCGGACACAGCGCCGCAGGCAATGGTGACAAACAGGATGGGGAACAGATATTGTCCGCCCACATTAAAGGCCACAAAGGCTTCCAGGTTGCAGCTGGGGTTGGCAACAAACACACCCACAATGGCGGCAATAATCATGAAAATCAGCAGGTAGCTGTTCAGATAATCCCGGGGCTGCAGCAGGGACCAGACAGGAACAATGCTGGCTACCATGATGTACAGAAATACCAGAATGTGCCAGGTATTCAGAGACAGATACATGGGCATTGCCAGACCCAGTGCAACCGCAATCACCAGGAAAGCAATGGCGATACCGGTATTGACCCATTTGTTCAGCTTGCCGTACTTCAGAATCATACCCAGGGCAACTGCTTCCACAATGAACAGCATGGAAGTGGTAGCCACAGCACCGTTGGCGGTGTTCAGACTCATATCCGGGTTAAAGCCGTTAAAGGTACCGGCAACCACGTCTGCAAAGGCGGCAACTACCAGGATACAGAACAGCCAGCAGAACAGCAGGAACAGCTTCTTGCCCAGCTTGCCGATGTAGGCTTCAATGATGTAGCCGATGGTCCGGCCCTTGTTCTTGACGGAAGCGTACATGGAAGCAAAGTCCTGTACAGCACCGAAGAACACGCCGCCAATCAGAATCCACAGCAGCACAGGCAGCCAACCGAAGATTGCCGCCTGAATAGGTCCGTTGATAGGACCAGCACCGGCAATGGATGCAAACTGATGGCCAAAGACCACGTTGGTGTCGGCGGGAACATAGTCCACGCCATCCTCCAGCTCGTAGGCGGGAGTTTTGGCTTTGGGGTCAACGCCCCAGGTTTTTGCGAGGTAACGTCCGTAGATCAGGTAAGCACCGATGAGAACCACCAGAGCGATTACCATCATGAGAATTCCGTTCATACTTCTCCTCTTTTCCGTTGTTTTGTAGAACGGCTATCATTCTAGCGCGTTCAGAAGCAAATGTCAACAAAAATGTCCGCCGCTGATGAAAAAATGTCCATGACAAGTACGACGGGACTGTAGGAAATGACAATTTACACAGCAAAAGCCGGGAATGTACATTCCCGGCTTTGTTCAGAAAGGGTAGGGTTAACCTTCTCTTTTTTGGTAAAACAGGATGGATAGATACCAGGAAATCCCGTAAGCCACCAAAGCGGCCGGCCCCATCAGAGATAACGCAGTACTGCTGGAAAAAAATCCCATCAAGGTAATGCCACCAATGCCGATGACTGCGCCGATGATGCCGCAAGCCAGGGCTAAGCCGATATAGTAAGCCATACGTCCTTTTTCCGTACCCCAACGGAACATGGGCGGAAGGATGATGGCCGGAGCAAATAAAGTGATGGCCAATGCGGAGAGCGTACTGCCAAAGCTTTCCCAGGAGAAGACTCCGTTTACCTGCATCCGAATCGCCAGAATCACAGCGTTGAGCAGCAGAATGCCAAGCTGTGCAAGCAGGCCAATCAGGTATTTTCCGGAAACGATTTGCGCCTTGGTATAGGGCAGGGCAGCACAGTACTGATCCCACTTGCTGCGCTCATCATATCCCAGCAGGGTAATCGGAATCATGCTGCAAAAAATGCTGGGATAGAAGATGAAAAAGAAATTATCGGCACTCATGATGGCAGCGCCAATAAAAACCAGGCTGATCAGCAGATAGGCCTTGCAGTACTTCACTACCATGTACCAGTCTTTCAGAAGCAATCCTTTCATATTACCGGGCCTCCTTTACCATGTAGACAAACAGTTCTTCAATGCTGATGGGACTGATATGCAGATCGCTGGGAACCCCGCTTCGCAGCACCAGAGCTTCCACGCCGTAAGGGGATTCTTTCTTGTGCTTGATTGCCTCTGGGGCAATGCTTTCCAGCTGCTCCGAGGTGCAGTGAATTACCCCGTATTCTGCCAGAAGAACATCCTTTTCTTCCCACAGGAGGAGCCTACCTTTGTGCAAAAACGCGATATAGTCGCATAGCTTTTCCAGATCGCTGACAATGTGGGAGGAAATCAGAATGGAGTGGCCTTCGTCCCGGGTAAACTCGCTGAGCATTTCCACCACATCATCCCGAACCACCGGGTCCAGTCCGCTGGTGGCTTCGTCCAGAAGCAGGAGCTTGCAGTGGTGGGACAGGGCAATGGCAATGCCCAGCTTCGTTTTCATGCCCCGGGAAAAGTCTTTGAAGGGCTTCTTCTCCGGCAAATCCATTCGCTGAACCAAGGCTTGGTAAGCGGAGGTATCCCAGTTCCGGAATGTATGGGCCATGACCTTGCCAACCTGTTTTACCGTCAGGCATTCGGGAAGGCCGATTTCGTCCATTACAACGCCCACTTCTTCTTTGGTCAGACGGATATTCTCCGTGTTGTCCCGGCCCAGAATGGTGATGCTGCCGCTGTCCTTATGGATAATATCCAGAATCAGCTTAATGGTGGTGCTCTTTCCGGCGCCGTTTTCACCGATCAGGCCCAGAATGCATCCGCCGGGCAGGGTCAGATTCAGATTGTTCAGGGTGAATCCGGGGAAGGATTTTGTCAAATTTTTGATTTCGATGGCGTTCATTCTTGTCCCTCCATTGCGAACAGAATCATGGATACGATATCATCTTTGCTCAGATTGCAGGAAGCGGCCAATTTCAGGATCTGATCAATGTGGTCTTCAATTTTTTTGAGGCTTTCTTCCCGAAGCAGTTCCACATTTTTTGGCGCCACATAGCAGCCTTTCGCTGGAATGGTGTAAAGAAACCCTTCCTTTTCCAGTTCATCGTAGGCCCGCTTGGTGGTGATGAAGCTGATCCGCAGATCTTTGGCCAGCCCCCGAATGGAAGGAAGCATCTCATTTTCCTGCAATTCCCCACTGATAATCTGGGCTTTGATCTGGGAATAGATCTGGTCGTAAATTGGCGTCCCACTTTTGTTGTCAATCAGGATATGCACCTGCTCACCTCGTTTCTTAGCTGTATATCTGCATTATACACAGTTGTAACAGTTTGTCAAGAGGGAACAGGAAAAATAGAACGGGCTTTTTTCTCCTGACAAAAACAAATGGATTTTTGCCATTGACAAACCGGGATAGATGTGATAGTATTTTATTGCTTTAACGTGATAAAGCGCTAAATTGAAGAAAGTTGGGATGGATATGAAAAAGTGGATTGCATCTGCAATTGCAGTATGGATGCTGGCATTGAGCCTTACTGGCTGCGGTGGGAAGGAAATTGCCCAGGCAAGCAGTGACATGGAATATGTGAAGAGCAAGGGAAAACTGGTAGTAGGCATTACGGACTTTGCGCCTATGGACTACAAGGATGCCCAGGGACAGTGGATTGGCTTTGATGCCGACCTTGCAAAGGCTTTCGCAGAAAGCTTGGGTGTGGAAGCAGAGTTCGTGGAAATTGACTGGGATAACAAGGTTCCAGAACTGGACGGCAAGACCATCGACTGCGTTTGGAACGGCATGACTCTGACGGATGAAGTGCGCTCCGCCATGAGCTGCACCAATGCTTACTGCAACAACGCCCAGGTGGTGATTGTTCCTGCAGATCAGGCGGATAACTATCAGGCTGCAGAGGACTGCAAGGAACTGAACTTTGCGGTGGAATCCGGTTCTGCCGGTCAGGCCCAGGCGGAGGCCAATGGTTTTTCCTATACGGAAGTCAAGGACCAGGCCACCGCTTTGATGGAAGTAGCTGCCGGTACCTGTGATGCCGCCATTATCGACTCTCTGATGGCAGCTGCCATGGTTGGGGAAGGAACCAGCTACGCAGACCTTACTTACACGGTGGCGCTGAACAGCGAAGAATACGGCGTGGGATTCCGGAAAGGCTCTGACCTGACCGAGGCCCTGAATACCTTCTTTGCTGATGCCCTGGCCGACGGCACCATGATGAAGCTGGCAGAAACCTACGGTGTGCAGGCAGCGGTCATCAGCGAATAATCCTTTTGCGATAAATTGAAAACAGAGAGCGGTAACATGCTCTCTGTTTTCCTGTGAATACATGATTTGAGGTTGAAGATATGGAGCTTACAACGTTTTCTCAGCAGCTCCCTGTGGTAATTCAGGCGCTGAATGTAGGGTTTGTCCAAACTCTGAAATTGTTTTTTGTGACCTTACTGGGGGCGCTGCCTTTGGGACTGGTGATCTCTTTCGGCTCTATGTCCCGTTTTCGGGGACTGCGGGGAGTGGTCAAAACCATTGTCTGGATTGTCCGGGGTTCTCCGCTGATGATTCAGCTGATGATTATTTACTATTTCCCCGGCCTGGTACTGCAGCCGTTTTTGGAGCAGATTCTGGGTTACAGCGTCAACATCGGCTGGGGCGGAGGGGAATCCGGCCGGTTCACTGCGGCGGCAGTTGCTTTTATCTTCAACTACGCATGCTATTTTGCGGAAATTTACCGCGGCGGCATTCAGGGCGTGCCCATTGGCCAGCAGGAAGCGGGACAGGTTCTGGGCCTTTCCAAAAGCCAGATCTTCTTTAAGATCACCCTGCTGCAGATGGTGAAGCGGATTATCCCGCCCATGGCCAACGAAATCATTACCCTGGTGAAAGATACCTCTCTGGCCCGCATCATTGCATTGCAGGAAATCATCTGGGCAGGCCAGGCGTTTATGAAAGGCTCTCAGGGAATTTCCGGTCAGCTGTGGCCGCTGTTCTTTACGGCGGTGTATTACCTGGCCTTCAACGGAGTCCTGACGGTGCTGTTTGCCCGGCTGGAGCAGAAGCTGGACTATTTCAAAGTATAAGGAGGCGGCAGACATGACAGCCTTGGAAGTACGCAATATTCAGAAAAATTACGGAAAGACGGAAGTGCTGAAAGATATCAGCTTTTCCCTGGAAAAAGGTCAGGTGCTTGCCATCATCGGCTCCTCCGGAAGCGGCAAAACTACCTTGCTTCGCTGCCTGAATTTCCTGGAAACACCCCAGGAAGGAAGCATCGTGGTCAACGGGAAAACCATCTTTGACGCTGCATCGGCTTCCAAACTGACCGATGAGCAGATCCGGGAGAACCGGCTGCACTTTGGACTGGTTTTCCAGTCGTTTAATCTGTTCCCTCAGTATAATGTGCTGCAAAATGTGACCTTGGCGCCTACGCTGCTGAAGCTTGGCACGGCCCAGGAGATCCAGGAGAAGGCGAAAAAGTTGATTGCCCAAGTGGGCCTTTCGGAGCGTATCCAGGCCTACCCCTGTCAGCTCTCCGGTGGTCAGCAGCAGCGGGTAGCCATTGCCCGTGCTTTGGCGTTGAATCCGGATATCCTGTGCTTCGACGAACCCACCAGCGCCCTGGATCCGGAACTGACCGGGGAAGTGCTGAAGGTCATCAAGGGCTTGAAGAGCAAAGACAGCACCATGATTGTGGTAACCCATGAAATGGAATTTGCCCGGCATGTGGCGGACAAGGTGATCTTCATGGCAGATGGCATCATCGAGGAAATGGGCACTCCGGAGCAGGTCTTTGGAAATCCCCAAAAGGAGAAAACGAAAGCATTCCTGCAAAAATCCCTGGAAGAATTTTGATTACAACAAACGGCAGGCCCATTGGACCTGCCGTTTTCTATGGGGATAATTGGGTTATTCGCAGGGGTAAACCAGCTGGAATTGCCGACGGATCTTGTCCATCAGCTGCATCATGTGCAGGGTTTCCTCGTGGGGCATAGAAGGACACTGAATGTTACCGGCTTCGATGCAATGGGCAGCCTCCATCACTTCGTATTCATACCCGGTCAGCTGAGCAGGGCAGGGGGTTTCCTGAATCAGCTGATAATTGCGGTCAAAGACACGGAAGAACTGGGGATTATTGATGTTTTCCACCATCACAAAGCCCTTGCTGCCGTAAATTACCCCCTGTCGGTCGGATACACAGTGCATACCTGCGTTGAGCACGGCCATTTTTCCATCCTCCCAGGTAAGGGTAATGCTGTCGCACAAATCCACACCTTTGTCAGACTTGACGCAGGAAGCTTTCACATCGTCCGCCCGGCCAAAGACCATTTCCGCGAAATTCAGCGGGTAAACCCCCACATCCAGCAAGGCGCCACCAGCCAGTGCAGGTTCTGTCAGACGCACTTTGTCCTCAATGGCGTAGCACAGATTGGCAGTGAGCATCTGGGGCGTTCCGATGATCCCGGAATCTAGCAAATCCAGCAGCATTTTCCGCATGGGCTGGTAGCGGGTCCAAATGGCTTCCGTAATCAGCAGCCCCTTTTCCCGGGCCTTCGTCATCAGGGCATCTGCCTGGGCGGCATTGACGGTAAAGGCTTTCTCGCACAAAACATGCTTCCCGTGCTCCAGACACTGCATTGCCTGGGCGTAGTGATGGGAATGGGGTGTGGCGATGTACACCAGCTGCACAGCTTCATCTGCCAGCATTTCCTCATAGGAGCCGTAAGACTTCTCGATACCGTACGTTTGTGCAAAGGCTTCTGCCCGCTCCGGACTCCGGGCAGCTACCGCATACAAGGACACCTGGTGGTTTCCTTGCTGGTTCATCATGGTTACGGTTTTCGCCATAGTGTGAGCGATGTTTCCGGCACCTAAAATTCCAAGTCGTACCATAAGTCAATTCTCCTTTTTGGTTTGTTGTTACAGGAAAAGCTGGTTTTCTTTTCTGGATTGGCACGCAGGGCCGATTTTTTGACGAATAAACGCTACTTTTTCCGGGTCCGCCTGCCGGGCGTGGAGGGGGCATACCGCCACACAGCGCATACAGGAGATACAGGCGCTGCTGGCAGGCAAAGAGGGGGCTTCTTTGGAAATGGCACCCACAGGACAAACAGCAGCGCAGCTTCCGCAGCGGACGCAATCCTCATTAACTTCAATGGCAATGGGAACGGGATTATAGACC
>USHP01000080.1 GCA_900554625.1 uncultured Eubacteriales bacterium
GCTTCTGTTTGTGCTGATCCCGGGTACATTATTCCTGGGAACACGGCTGTCCGGCAGATGGTACTATCTGACCAGCACCATGATGATTGTGGAGGTTATGATTCCCTTCTTCCTGGCTTTTGAGACCCGGCGGCCCCAGGCACGGGAATTGGTGACCCTGGCGGTGATGTGCGCCCTGGCGGTTGCGTCCCGGGTGGTGATGCTGATTCCCAATTTCAAGCCCATGACCGCCATCGTGATGATTACCGGCATTGCCCTGGGGGCCCAGTCCGGCTTCGTCTGCGGTGCGGTGGGAGCCTTTGCCAGCAACTTCTTTTTCAGCCAGGGCCCTTGGACTCCTTGGCAGATGATGGCCTACGGCTTTGCAGGTTTCCTGGCTGGGGGACTGTTTCACAAGCGCTTCCCTCTGCGCAATCCGGTGGCCTTGGCGGTGTGGGGATTTTTCACAATCGTGCTGGTGATCGGTCCGCTGCTGGACTGCTGCACGGTGTTCACCGTCAGCAGCCGGATTACCTGGAAATACGCCCTGGCGGTGTTTACCGCGGGCTTTGCCTACAATGTGCAGCACGGTCTTGCCTGTGCGGTGACATTGTTGCTGTTTGCCAAACCCTTGCTCAGCAAGCTGGAGCGGCTCAAGACAAAATACGGCATGATGGATGCCAGACAGGGGGAATAGCATGCAGCGTCAGCGTTTTTACCTTTCTACTATCGATTCCCAGGCTGGAACCCTTGCCAGAGCCCATGGCCTGGGGGTGGAGATTGCCCAGTTTTGTACCGCCTGGAACTTAGACGAGCATTTCCAGGAAACGGATGCTGCACTGGAGAAAACCCTTGCCGGCGCCTCCCGCCGGGTGCTCCACGGCCCCTTTAACGAGCTGTTCCCCTGCGCCATCGACCCGAAAGCCCGGCAGCTGGCGAAGTTTCGCTATCAGCAGGCAATCGACATGGCCCGGCGCTATGGAGCTGACAAAGTGATTCTTCACGGCGGGTACAATCCCTGGCTATACTACCCAGTGTGGTATCAGGAGCAGTCCGTCGCCTTCTGGAAGGACTTTGACATCCCGGAAGGGATAACGGTGTGCCTGGAAAATGTACTGGAACCGGAGCCGGATATGCTTGTGCGGATTGTCCGGGAGGTGGACAACCCGCAGCTGAGGCTGTGCCTGGACGTGGGCCATGTCAACGCCTATTCCCAGGTTCCGGTGGTGAAATGGCTGGAAGACAGCGCCGAATTTGTCCGGCACTTTCACATACATAACAACTTTGGTGACAAAGACAGTCACCGGAATTTGCAGGAGGGCACCATCCCCATGAAGGCGCTGCTGGAAAGCAGTGCATCTTTGTGCCCCCAGGCAACGGTTACCTTGGAAATTCCAGAAGGAGAGCCATCTGTAAAGTGGCTGGAAGAATATATTTTTGAGGGAGGAAACGGATATGGAAACGGAACTGAAGTCCCTGCTGGCAAGCATCACCCCTTTGGATGAAGCAGCTATGGAGCTGGCCCGGAAGCGGCAGGCGCAGCTTGCCAAGCCCCCCGGAAGTCTGGGGCGGCTGGAAGATCTGTCTGTTCAGCTGGCGGGCATTACGGGACAGGTACATAACCAGGTGGAGAAAAAGCACCTGTTGGTGTTTGCTGCGGATAACGGCGTGGTGGCCGAGGGTGTATCCAGTTCTCCCCAGTCCGTGACCTTGATGCAGACCATCAATCTGACCAAGGCCAAAACCGGCGCTGCCACTCTGGCAAAGCATTTTGGGTGCGGCATTACCGTCTGCGATGTGGGCGTCAATGCCAACATCCGGGAACCGGCGGTGCTGAATCGGAAGATTGCATACGGCACCCGGAACATGGCGAAAGAGCCTGCCATGACCCGGGAGCAGGCATTGCAGGCCATCCTCACCGGCGTACATCTGGCCCTGGATACCGACGCTCAGGTCATGGGCGTGGGAGAAATGGGAATAGGCAACACCACTACTTCTTCCGCTATTCTGGCAGTGCTGCTGGGGGTGGATGTGGAGAAGGTCACCGGACGGGGCGGCGGCATCACCGACGACAGCTTCCGGAAAAAGAAGGAAGTGATCCGTCAGGCCATTGCCCTGCACAAACCCAATCCTGAGGATGTGGTGGATGTGCTGGCAAAGGTGGGCGGCTTTGATGTGGCGGCCATGTGCGGTGTCTTCCTGGGCGGCGCAGCCAGCCACCGGCCTATGGTCATTGACGGATTCATTTCCGCAGTGGCGGCGCTGTGCGCCTGCCGGCTGTGTCCCAATGTCCAGGGGTATCTGATTCCCAGCCATGCCTCTTTTGAAATCGGCTATAAGCTGGCCATGGAGGCCATGGACTTGCAGCCCATGCTGCTGCTGGGCATGCGGCTGGGAGAGGGCAGCGGCTGCCCCATTGCTTTTCAGGTGCTGGAAGCCGCCTGCGCCATTATTAACCACATGGCCACCTTCGACCAGGCGGGCATTGACGACAGCTACTTGGATGAAATCCGCCAGGGAGATAAGTTCACCGTGGAGGCAAAAGTATGACCTTCTTTATCTCCGGCGGCGCAAAAAACGGAAAATCTACCCTGGCCCAGAACCTGGCTGTGGCCCTGGCAAAGGGCAAAACCCATTACTATGTGGCTACCATGATTCCCGTGGACGACGAGGACCGGCTGCGGATTCAGCGGCATATTGAAGACCGGGAAGGATTGGGCTTTACCACCTTGGAGTGTGGCAGAAATATCCTCTCCTGCCTGGAGCATGCCGACCCCAAGGCCACCTTCCTGCTGGACAGCGTGACGGCGCTGCTGATGAATGAGCTGTTCCGGGAAGATAAGGATTACCAGATGGATCTGGAAGCCGCCCAGCGCTGCGGCGAAGAGCTGGAAACCTTTGCCAAAACCGTGGGCAACGCTGTCTTTGTCAGCGACTATATTGCCTCGGATGCCGGACGCTACGACGAAACCACCGAGCAATACCGGAAGATTCTGGCGGAAATCGACCGGCGGCTGGCAAGGATAAGTGATACCGTGGTAGAGGTGTCGGCAGGCCAGTATATCATCCACAAGGGGGCGTTGCCGCTATGAAAGTATATTTACAAGCCTTTGCCATGTGCCAGAGTATGTTCTGTGCCATCCCCAGCCCCTTCCGGGTGTGGGAAGAAAAGGCAAGAGACAAAATGCTGCTGTTTCTGCCCCTGGTAGGACTGGAAATGGGCCTGATCTGGGGGGCGCTGTCCTGGATACTAGGGCAGCTCGGCTTGCCGTCGCTGGTCATTGCCCTGGCAATCAGCATGTATCCTTACCTCGCTACCGGATTTTTGCATCTGGACGGATTCATGGACGTGACCGACGCGGTTAAATCCTGCCGGGATTTGCAGCGGCGGCGGGAGATTCTGAAGGACTCCCATGTAGGCTCCTTTGCTGTGATTGCCTGTGCCATGCTGCTGCTGAGCCAGTTTGCCCTGGTAGCTGCGGCAGAGCAGGGAATTGGGCTTCTGGTGCTGCTGCCCATGGTCAGCCGGTGCTGTTCGGCCTTGGCGGTGACGGTGCTTAAGCCTATGTCCACCAGCCAGTATGCGTCTCAGCATTTCCCCAAAGGGCATGTGCTGGTGCTGGGGCTGATGCTGTGCGCTGCTTTGGCGGCGGGCTTTTTGCTGGGTGTCCGGACGGGGCTGGCGCTTCTTGGCTGCCTGGCAGGCTACGGCTGGGCACTGCGCCGGGGTTACCGGTCTTTGGAAGGTATGAATGGAGACATTGCAGGCTACGCCCTGACCCTGGGAGAGCTTTGGGGTCTGGGAGTCTATGCCCTGCTGTAAGGAGAAGACTATGATTCTGATTATCGGCGGTGCATACCAGGGAAAGTTGGAGTATGCAAAAACCGCGTTTTCTTTGAAAGATTCGGACATTTTCACTTGCACTGGAAAGGAAGTGGAGTTGTCCAGAAAGTGCGTCTATGCCTTGGAAGAATTCTGCTTTGCCTGCGTCCAGGCAGGAGAAGAACCGGCGGACTTTTTCCGGAAGCACCGGCAGGAGATTCGGGACAGCATTCTGATTTGCCAGGATATTTTCTGCGGCGTGGTGCCCATGGGTGCGGATGTCCGGGAGTGGCGGCAGGCCACCGGCCGGCTGTGCCAGTATCTGGCGGCAGAGGCTGACCAGGTGATCCGGATTTTCTGCGGATTGGAGCAAAAGCTGAAATGACCATCTATCTCATTCGCCACGGAAAAACCCAGGCAAATCTGCAGCACCTGTACTGCGGCAGCACGGACCTGCCCCTGTCTAACCAGGGTCGGGAAGAGCTGAAGCAGCTGCACTATGCCATCGAGGGAGCCAAATTCATCACCAGCGGCATGCTGCGCACGGAGCAGACCCTGGAAATCCTCTTCGGTTCTGTGCCCCACACTCAGGAAATGGGATTCCGGGAAGTGGATTTCGGCATCTTCGAGATGCAAAGCTATGAGATGCTGAAAGACGACCCTGCCTACCAGGCGTGGCTGACTGGGGATAATGAAGCCAATGTCCCGCCCCAGGGAGAAAGCGGCCTGCAGATGCGCCAGCGGGTGCTGGAGGCCTTTTCCCGGATCGAAGAAGATACGGTCATCATCGCCCACGGAGGGGTGATTGCCGCCATTATGGAGCATCTATTCCCGGAAGAGGGAAAAAACCGCTACCAGTGGCAGCCCAAACCCGGTCATGGCTATGCCATTTCTGCGGGGCATTACCGGGAAATTCCCTAGTGACTTGACTTCGCTGTGTGGAGCGTGTACAATGCACATCCGACAGGCATTGCTGGGGATTCCCTGGTTTTGCCAGGAAGAGCGGAAAAGTACGCAACTACAAAGCATAGAAAGGGAAGAAACATGCAAAGCAGAAAAGGAATCGATCATTTTCAGATAAAAATACTGGGCATCATTTTGATGACCTTTGACCATCTGGGGGCGTTCCTGGTGACGGAAACACCGGTGTGGTTTGGCTGGCTGGGAAGACCGGTGGCAATTATCTTTTTGTTTGGCTGTGCAGAAGGATACCAGCATACCCGGAACAAAGCAAAGTATCTGCGCAATCTTCTGGTCGGATTCTGGGTGATGAATTTTGGCAACTTTCTGTTGGGAAAGCTTTTCCCGGTGGAAGGTGTGGAACTGTATGCCAACATTTTCGGCGCTCTGTTTTGGAGTGTACTGTCTATGCTCCTGGTGGATACGTTTACCAAAAACGTTCGTCTGAAGCGGTACTTTGTATGCGTGGGAATTGCTGCGTTTGTTCTCTTGTCGCTGTTTATGGGAATTGCACTGATTCCGATTATGGACATAAACCTGACCTTAGGAGTGCTGCTGTTTAATCTGATCCCCATCCCCATGTTTGTGGAAGGCGGAATCTTGTATATCCTGATTGCGCTGCTGTTCTATCTGTTCCGGGAAAAGCGGGGACTTCAGCTGCTGACCATTGTGGGTGCTTCCGCTATTTTCCTGATCAGCAGTATGGGTGCTGGAAACCTTTTGACGGAAAACTATCAATGGATGGCTATTTTCTCCGTGATTCCCATTGCACTGTATAATGGGGAAAAGGGAAAATCTATGAAATCATTTTTCTACCTCTATTACCCGCTCCATATCTATGGGATCTATATGATAAGCTATTGGATTTCCCGGACGGGCATCTGAGAACGGTGATTCCCATCCTGTGCCGACCCGGTGAATCGTGTCGGTATGAACTCATACTTGAAAAATTCCTTCTTTTTCGGTAAAATAGAGCCAATTGGCGCGGGGAACTCCCCGGAGAAAAAGAGGATGAAAAAACAGCGCAGAGCCTCTGACACCGAGGCCTGCGCTGTTTCCTTTGGAGGAACTTATGGAATTATCAGCGTATTTTTCGGCCCATCCGAAAGCCGCCATTGCCTTCTCCGGCGGGGTGGATTCGGCGTATCTGCTGTATGCCGCAATGCAAAGCGGCGCAGAGGTCCGGGCGTATTATGTAAAAACTCCCTTTCAGCCCCAATTCGAATATGAGGATGCCCAGAACCTTGCCCAGCAGCTGGGTGTGGAGATGGTGACCCTTCCGGTGGATGTGCTGTGCCGGGAAGAGATTGCGTCCAACCCGGCAAACCGATGCTACTTCTGCAAACGGGCGCTGTTTTCCCGGATTCTGGAAGCTGCCGCAGGGGATGGGTTTTCCCTGATTCTGGACGGCACCAACGCATCCGACGATGATGCAGACCGTCCGGGCATCCAGGCCCTGCGGGAGCTGCAGGTGCAGTCTCCCCTGCGGTTGTGCGGCCTGACCAAGGAAGAAATCCGCCGCCTGTCCAAAGAGGCGGGGCTGTTTACCCACGACAAGCCCGCCTATGCCTGCCTTGTCACCCGGATTCCCACCGGGGAGCGGATCACTCTGGACAAGCTGGAAAAAACGGAGCAGGCGGAAAATTTCCTGGCATCCCTGGGATTCCGGGACTTCCGGGTGCGGCTGGATCACGGCAAGGCAAGAATCCAGGTGCGGCCAGAGGATTTGGCCTTGGTTATGGAAAATCGTCAGAACATTCTGGACACCCTGGGACAGCTCTATGATGGAGTTGTGCTGGATTTGGAGGTGCGTCATGCAATCTGATGTAAAAAAGCTGTTGGAGGCCGTTCAGGCGGGGAGCGTCAGCGTAGACGATGCCCTGCACAAACTGAAGCTGTCGGCCTTTGAAGATATTGGCTATGCCAAAGTAGACCTTCACCGGAAAATTCGCCAGGGAGCGGCGGAGGTGATTTACGGCGCGGGGAAAACCCCGGAGCAGATTGCCGGAATTGTGGCAACCATGGAGAAGAACGGACAAAACCGGATTCTCATCACACGCATGTCCCAGGAAGCGGCGGATTTTGTCAGCAAAACCGCCAAGCTGGATTACCGCCCCTTGTCCAAGGTGGGCATTATTGGCGGTTTCCCGGAGCCGGATGGACTGGGTAAGGTGGTGATTGCCACCGGCGGCACCAGTGACATTCCCGTGGCGGAAGAAGCGGCCCTCACTGCGGAGATTCTGGGCAGCCAGGTGGTGCGGCTGTATGACGTGGGAGTTGCCGGTGTCCACCGGCTGCTGGCCCATATGGAGCTGATTATGGATGCCAGCGTGATTATTGCCATCGCTGGAATGGAAGGTGCTCTGGCCAGCGTGGTGGGGGGCCTGGCGGACTGCCCGGTAATTGCGGTGCCTACCAGCGTAGGGTACGGCGCATCCTTTGGCGGGGTTTCGGCGCTGCTGAGCATGCTCAATTCCTGCGCCAGCGGGGTCAGTGTGGTGAACATTGACAACGGCTTCGGTGCGGGATTCCTGGCCAACCGGATCAATCACATGGAGGCGAAATCATGAAAACGCTCTACATTGACTGCGGCATGGGTGCGGCGGGGGATATGCTGGCGGCGGCGCTGAGTGAGCTGCTGCCGGACAAGGAAGATTTCCTGCGCACCATGAACGGACTGGGGCTGCCCGGTGTGGCGGTTTCCCTGGAAAAGGCAGAAAAGTGCGGCATCACCGGCACCCATTTTCGGGTAACGGTGGGCGGTGAGGAAGAAGGGCAGCACCATCACCATAGCCATTCCGGCCTGGGGGACATCGAAGCTATGGTTGTGTCCATGCCCATTCCCACCATGGTAAAGCTGGATGTGCTGGCGGTGTATCAGCTGATCGCCCAGGCGGAAAGCCATGTCCATGGCGTGCCGATGCAGAATATTCACTTTCACGAAGTGGGAACTCTGGATGCCCTAGCGGATATTACAGCGGTTTGCCTGCTGATGTATCAGCTCAAACCGGATCAGGTACTTGCCTCGCCGGTGCATGTGGGCAGCGGCGAGGCAAGTACC
>USHP01000081.1 GCA_900554625.1 uncultured Eubacteriales bacterium
AGGCAAAGCTGAAGGGCCTGCCGCCTGCTCTTCACAGACAACAAGCCCTTTCGGTCGCTTGAACAATTTTTCCTTTAAAACTTTGTCTAACTTTTTGGGGTCACTTCATTGCCCTGCCGGGATATTTTTTTGCTTATTTTGCCTTATCCGCAGCGATCAGGCGCTTCATGGCTTCGATTCCTACCTTGATTGCGCCGGTGGTATCCTCGGTCATGGGCATGGCCAGACCGGCCTTTTCCCGTTCTTGATTCCACACCGCATGGAAGCAGCTTCCGCAGCGAACTCCCAGCGCTGCAGCCACCACAAACAGCGCCGCCGATTCCATCTCGCTGGCTTTCACACCCAGACGTTTCCAGCTTTCCCATTTCTGAAGCAGATCATAGTACACCGGGGATTTCTCCGGGCTGTGCTGGCCGTAGAAGGCATCCTTGCACTGAACCACACCCGTATGGGTACGGTATCCCAAATCCTCCGAGGCCGCCTTCAGCGCCGCCGTAATGGTAAAGTCTCCCACCGCCGGGAACTCAATGGGGGCATATTCCAAAGACGTATGCTCAAAACGGATCGCGCCGGTGGCAACCACAATATCTCCCGGCAGCACATCCATGGCAATGCCGCCGCAAGTGCCCACCCGGATAAAGGTATCCGCACCGATGGCTGCCAGCTCCTCCATGGCAATGGAAGCGGAGGGGCCGCCGATTCCCGTGGAACAGACGCTGACCTTCTCCCCCAGCAAAGTTCCGGTGTAGATGTTGTACTCCCGGTTCATGCCAATATGCACCGGGTTGTCAAAATAGGAAGCGATGGATTCACAGCGCCCGGGGTCACCAGGCAGGAACACATACCGTCCCACATCCCCCTTCTGGCAGTGAATGTGGTACTGCATACCGATATCTTGCACAGCAATCACCTCTTTGGTTAAGTTATAGAATTATCATAGCACACTGTCCCGGTATTTTCAAGGGAAACCACGGGTGGTGTTACTCTACCAGGAATCTGTTCCTGTCAGGGATACATTTTATCCTTCCAATACCACCATTTCAGCTTTTCCGGTTCGTGAATTTCGTTTTCGGCATAATACACCGCCAGACGAAACACATACAGCTGGCACCGGTCTTCCGGAAACCCTTTATACAGGCAGTCCAAGCGATATAGCTCCTCCGGGGATTTTCCCTTTAAATCCTGGATTTTCCAAATACCGATATTGTTCAGGTCCTCCTCGATATTTTTTCCTACGCCAGGGATTTGCCGCAATTCGCCCATAGCCTCCTCCTTTTGATACAAACACCCCCGGGACGCAGATACGTCCCGGGGGAATGGTTGTTACAGGCTCAGTTTTTCCTTGTCGAAGTAATTCTTGGTCAGCTTCACCACCACGCCGGACAGGCCCAGCAGGGCAATCAGGTTGGGGATGGCCATAAAGCCGTTGAGGGTGTCGGCAATGTTCCAGACCAGTTCCAGCTCCATGGTGGCGCCCACAACCACTGCCAGCACATAGGCTACCTGGTAGGCCGGGACAAACCGGGTTCCTGCCAGGAACTCAAAGCACCGGGAACCGTACAGCGCCCAGGACAAAATAGTGGACAGAGCGAACAGGCCGATGCCGATGGCAATAATCAGCGCGCCCATCCGGCTGCCGAACACCGTAGAGAAGGAAGCACTGATGAGCTCTGCTCCGGCGCTTTCTCCCCACTGAATGGGCACACCCCGCTCCACACCGCACAGCATGGTCATAGCTGTCAGGGTGCAGATCACGATGGTATCCATAAACACTTCAAAAATGCCATACAGGCCCTGCTTCACCGGATCAATTTCCGAGCTTGCCGCATGGGCCATGGGAGCGGAGCCAAGGCCAGCTTCGTTGGAAAATACGCCCCGGCCCACGCCCTTTTGAATGGTGCTCATCAGGGTAATGCCAAAGGCACCGCCCAGGGCAGCTTCTGCGTTGAACGCTCCCTGGAAAATCATGCCGAAAATCTTACCCAGAGAACCCAGGTTGGAAAACACCACGCACAGGGCGCAGATGATGTAAATCGCCGCCATGAAGGGCACCATCTTCTCCGCCACAGAGCCAATCCGCTTGATGCCGCCAAAAAGCACCATGGCCACAACGCCCGCCACCAGCATGCCGATCACCGCACTGGATACCGGCACACTCTGACCAAACAGCTGGAAGGAGGCCGCCGCAGTATTGCCGCCAAAGGCGTCAATGGCGGTATTGATGGAACCGGCAATGGTGTTGACCTGGGTCATATTGCCGATACCAAAGGCCGTAATGGCACCCAGCAGGCTGAATGCAACAGCCAGGCCATGCCACTTAGGCCCCAGGCCGTTTTTGATATAGTACATGGGGCCGCCAACGTAGTCGCCTTTGGCATTGCGCTCCCGATAACGAACCGCCAGAACCACTTCGGCATACTTGGTAGCCATGCCGAACAGGGCGGAAATCCACATCCAGAACACAGCACCGGGACCACCCACCGCAATAGCGCCGGTAACACCGGCGATGTTGCCCGTTCCTACGGTAGCCGCCAGTGCGGTAGCCACAGCCTGGAAGGGAGTTACTTCCCCGTCACCAGCAGTCTGCTTGTGAAAAATCCTGCCGATGGTATTCTTCATGGCATAGCCGAATTTCCGGAACTGCAGGAAGCCCATCCGGGCGCTTAAGTATACCCCGGTTCCCACCAGAAGCAGCAGCATCCAAGGCCCCCAGGCAAAGCCATTGAGTACCTTCACAATATCGGTCAGCGTCATATTACCCCTCCGTACTCCAAAATATACTTTATCATACTAAATTGGAGCAGAAAATGCAAGAAGGAAGTTACCGACATGCAAAAATCTTTGGCATAGTCTTTAGAAAAAGCTGACCTGGCTGGTATCAGGAAGATCGCCGAAGGCCCCCGCTTCTTTCAGCATCTGCATATGGGTTTTGGAAACCTTGGGGCAGGCAGCAGAGACTTCTTCCACGGAAAGGAAGGTCTTGCCCTTTCTGCCTTCCATCAAATCCCAGGCGGCGCTTTCGCCCAGGCCGGAGATGGCCACGAAAGGCGGCAGAAGCTTTCCGTCTTTTACCAGGAATTTGGTGGCATGGCTTTCATAGATGCTGATGGGCAAGAATTCAAATCCCCGGAGGTAATATTCGTAGGCCACTTCCAGGGTGGTCAGCAGATCTTCATCCTTGGCGGTTGCGTCCTCGTTATTCTCGATGGCATCGATGTTGGCCTTCACCACGTCCATGCCGTGGGTCATCAGCACCGCATCAAAGCCGCCCTTCTGGCTGCGGCGGTAGAAGTAGGCCGCATAGAACGGCAGAGGGTGATGCACCTTGAACCAGGCAATCCGGAAGGCCATCATAACGTAGGCAACGGCGTGAGCCTTAGGGAACAGGTACTTGATTTTCTTGCAAGAACCGATATACCAATCCGGCACACCGGCGGCAACCATTTCTTCCTCCGCCCCTTCCGGCAGTCCCCTGCCCTTACGGACGGATTCCATGATCTTAAAGGAGCGCTTTTCCGGCATGCCGCAGGAAATCAGGTACACCATAATATCGTCACGACAGCCAATGGTGCCGTCAACGGTAGCGGTTTTGGAGGTAATCAGATCTTTGGCGTTGCCCAGCCACACATCGGTACCATGGGAGAAGCCAGAAAGCCGCACCAGGGTATCAAACCGGGTGGGCATGGTATCCAGAAGCATGCCACGGGTGAATCGGGTATTGAATTCCGGAATGGCCACGGCGCCGGTGGGGCCCAGCAAGGGGTCATCTTCGTATCCCAGTACTTTGGAGGAGGTAAAGATGGACATGGTGTCCTTATCGTCCAGGGGGATGGTTTTGGCATCCACACCGGTCATATCCTCCATCATTCGGATCATGGTGGGGTCATCGTGGCCCAGCATGTCCAGTTTCAGCAGGTTTTCCTCCATGGAGTGGTATTCAAAGTGGGTGGTAATCTGGTCGGAATTGGGGTCATCCGCCGGGTGCTGCACCGGGCAGAAATCCCAGATCTCATTTTCCTGGGGGATAACCACCAGACCGCCGGGGTGCTGTCCGGTGGTACGGCGGACACCCACGCAGCCGGCAGCCAATCGGGCTTCCTCGGCACGGTTGGCAGTCTTGCCCCGCTCAGACAGATACTTTTTCACATAGCCGAAGGCAGTTTTCTCTGCCACGGTACCCACGGTTCCGGCCCGGAAAACGTGGGATTTTCCGAACATTTCAATACAGTAAGCGTGGGCCTTGGCCTGGTATTCGCCGGAGAAGTTCAAGTCGATATCCGGCACCTTATCACCGCCGAAACCAAGGAAGGTTTCAAAGGGGATGTTAAAGCCGTCCTTTTCCATCTGGGCACCGCACTTGGGACAGACCGCATCGGGAAGGTCGGCGCCGCAGTTGTACCCCTTGGGCACGTCCAGCACCGTGTGCTTGCACTCCGGGTTGGGGCAGCGGTAGTGGGGCGGGAAGGAGTTAACTTCCGTAATACCGGACATGAATGCCACAATGGAAGAACCCACGGAACCACGGGAGCCGACCAGGTAGCCATGCTCCAGAGAGTTCTGCACCAGCTTCTGGGCAGACATGTAAATCACGTCGTAGTGGCAGGAAATGATGTCATGCAGCTCCGTTTCCACACGCTTGACAAACAGTTCCGGGGGATTCTCTCCGTAAAGCCGGTGGAATTTGCCGTAAACCAGATTCTTCAAATCCTCAACAGAGTTTTCAATCTTCGGCGCAAACAGGTTGTGGGGCACGGGGCGCAGAGATTCGCACATATCCGCAATGAGATTGGGGTTGGTGACCACAATTTCGTAGGCCTTTTCCGCTCCCAGGTAGGAAAACTCCTGGAGCATTTCGTCCGTGGTGCGGAAGTACAGGGGGTTGGGCTTGTCCGCATCGTCAAAGCCCTTGGTTGCCAGCAGAATATGCCGAAAAATCTCATCCTCCGGGTTCAGGAAATGCACGTCGCCGGTGGCAACCACCATTTTTCCCAGTTCCTCGCCCAAGCGGACAATGGTGCGGTTATAGTTGCGCAGATCCTCCATGTCCTTGGCCATGCCCTTGTCCAGCATAAACCGGTTGTTGGCCAAGGGCTGGATTTCCAGGAAATCGTAGAACGAGGCAATCCGCTTCAGTTCATCATCACTTTTCCGGTCCAGCACTGCCTGGAACAGTTCTCCCGCTTCACAGGCAGAACCGATAATCAGGCCCTCCCGCAGCTGCAGCAGCTCCGATTTGGGAATTCGGGGCACCCGCTTGAAGTACTTCAGGTTGGAGTTGGAAATCAGATGGTAGAGGTTGCGCAGTCCCACCTGGTTTTTGGCAAAGAGGATAATGTGCCGGGCCTGACGGTTGGTCACATGACTTCCCGAGCGCAGGTGAACCATGGCCGGGTTGATGTCCTGGAGAGTGTGGATGTCATGCTCCTGCTCCAGTTTTTCCATCAGCTTGGTCATAATCAGGCCGCAGGTCATGGCATCGTCTCCTGCCCGGTGGTGGTTAAAGTCCGGCAGGCTCAGAGCATCCGAAACGATGTTCAGCTTGAACTTATTCAGGTGGGACAGAAGATTCTGAGACAAAATCAGGGTGTCCACCGCCGTATAGTTGTAGGGCAGGCCCTGGCGCTGGCACTCTGCCCGGATAAAGCCGGTATCAAAGTCGGAATTGTGGGCAACCAGCACCCGTCCGCCGATAAAGTCCAGGAATTTGGGCAGCACTTCTTCGATTTTCGGCGCACCCTGGAGCATTTCCTCGGTGATGCCGGTCAGCTCCACAATTTTCCGTTCCAAAGGCCGCTCCGGATCAACAAAGGTCTGGAACCGGTCAATTTCTTCTCCGTTCTTCAGAATAACGGCACCGATTTCAATGATTCGGTCATTCTGGGAAGAAAGGCCGGTGGTTTCCAGGTCAAAGGCCACAAATTCCTGATCGAAGGACATGTCCTGACTGCCGTGAACCACGATCCGGTCATCCACGTCGTTAACATAATATCCTTCACAGCCGTAGAGGATTTTGATATTCTCGTCAGTACCTGCCACTTTGGCCTTGGATGCGGCCTTCATGGCATCGGGGAAGGACTGGACAACGCCATGGTCGGTAATGGCAATAGCCCGATGTCCCCAGGCTGCCGCCTGCTTCACCGCATCCGCCGTTACTGTCAGGGCGTCCATGTTGGACATGGTAGTATGCAGGTGCAGCTCCACCCGCTTGCCCTCCGGGGCGGTATCCTTCCGCTTTTCCATGGCTCCAGGCATCATGGCGTAGGGCTTGAGCACCATTTCATTTTCGAACCGGTCTTCAATCAGCCTGCCCTGCACCTGTAAAATAGAACCGATTTTTACATTGTCCAGAATGGGCTTGGCCTCTCCCGCTTCCAGGAAGCGGCTGATCCGGACGGAGTTGGTGTTGTCGGTCATGTCAAATTTGACCACCCAGGCGTTGCGCTTTTTCAGTTCCTTGTGGTCTACATTGAATACCCGGCCCTCTACAATCACCGTGCCCATATCCAAACTCAGGTCCTTCATGGCAACAGGGCTGCCTTTGAAGGGCTTGCCGTAGAAGGCATCGCTGGTTGCCTGAGGCTTGGGCTGGGAAGCCTGTTTTGCCTGGGCCGCAGCAGCCGTGGGCAGGGCCTCGATCATGGCATCCCGCATGGAGGCCATGGCATCAAACAGTGCTTTGCCTTCCAGGGGTTTCCCTGCTTCGATCTGGATGGTCACCGGCGCGGCAAACCGTTCCCGCAGGACGGTCTGCACCTGGGGAATCAGTTCCTCCAGCTCGTTCTTTCCATTGGCCACCAGGTGAATGGTCAGCTGCGCTGCGTCCCATTCCCACTTGGCCCCGGCCAGGCTGCCCCGGGTCATGGAATTGCGGCTGACAAAAAGCTGCATCAGCTCCTCCGGCTCGATTTTGTGCAGCTGGTCTTCCGGATGGGTAGCCGTCAAATCCACACGGCGCAGACCGTACAGGCCGGAAATCTGCTTTCCCACTTCCTCCAGCTGCCGCTGGGGGATGTAAGTATCGGAATGAACCGCCACATGCACCGATCGCTCCTCCGGAAAAATATCCGCAGCAACGATGGCCGCCTGCGACAGGACAGCGTCCAGTCCCTCAGGCGGCTCATAATCCGGGAACATATTGTGTAAGTATATCTGCTCGGTCATAAGTTCCTCATCTCAGGTAAAAAATGGGCGGAAGCAAACGTTCCGCCCAAAGGCTTATAACTTCTCGATTCGGCGCAGCAGAGCGGGCAGAAGCTCCTCATAGGGCAGCTTCTCCACCTGTTCTCCTTTTTCAAAGATCATGCCCCAGCCGTCGCCGCCGGCAATGCCGATGTCTGCTTCCCGGGCTTCTCCCGGGCCGTTGACCACGCATCCCATTACTGCCACGGTAATGGGCTTCTGGCAGTCTTTCAGGGCGGCATCCACCTGGTTTACCAGGCCAATCAGATCAATCCGGGTACGGCCGCAGGTGGGGCAGGAAACGATATTCACGCCTTCTTTGCGCAGTCCTGCCGCTTTCAGAATGTCCTTGGCGGCGTAGACCTCTTCCACCGGGTCATCGGTCAGGCTCACCCTGATGGTATCGCCGATGCCTTCCAGCAGCAGCGCGCCGATACCCATGGCGGACTTAATCAGTCCCTGCTTTACCGGGCCGGTTTCCGTCACGCCGATGTGGATGGGATAGTCGCACTTACTCCGGAACAGCCGGGCTGCAGCCACCATGGTGGGTACCGTGG
>USHP01000082.1 GCA_900554625.1 uncultured Eubacteriales bacterium
GCAGCAATACCTTCTACTACAGCAAAATTGGAGCTGGTAAAGAAGAAACCCAGCCCATCAACATGCAGGCCGTAACCAGCGCAAAAACCGGCGCTCAGAGCATCGGTGTTACCTGCAAGTATGAATACGTTGACGGCAATCGGCGTGCCACCACTACTGCTGAGGTGAAATTATCCGTTCCGGTGGTACAGCCGGATCGCTTCCAGGTTAACGCACCCATGCTGCCGGAGAATATTCAGTCCGGGGAGGAAACATTGATTTCCTTGTCCTATGTCAACAAAGGAAAAGCCGACGTGAGCAACGTGGAAGCCACATTGGAAGGAGATGTGGAAGCCGTGGCAAAAGTACAGTACCTGGGAAATTTTGAACCGGGGAAAAGCGGCAGTATCGGCTTTGCCTTCACGCCCCAAGAACCGGGAAAAACGGATATTACCCTGAAAATCCAGTATGAAGATTCCAGCCAGGAAATCCATACGCTGACCTTCCCTCTGACCCTGGATGTTCAGGAGCCGATGATGGACTTTGAAGGGGAGCTGGATTTAGCGGATGCGCCAACGGAAGGAAAGCTTTCTGTGTGGCTGTTTGTAATCCCGGGGATTCTGGTGCTGGCTGGTGCCGGCGGGTGGTTTTACCTGAAAAAACGCCGTTCCGGCAAAAAAGTGGATGAGACAAACCTGGACTGGAACGACTGGGAGGACGAAACGGATGCGCAGGGATGGAATGCTTCTGAAAATCCGGAGGAAACGAAGCCATGAAGCACCAGGATATCATGCGCATGTGCCTGCAAAATCTGCTCCGACGGAAATCCAGAACGCTGCTGACGCTGCTGGGTGTTCTCATTGGGTGCTGTTCCATTGTCATCATGGTTTCCATTGGCATGGGCACAGCAGAGTCGCAGAAGAAGATGCTGGCGGAAATGGGGGATCTGACCATTATTACGGTCACCCCCAAAAACAGCGGAACCAAAAAAGAAAAACTGACGGACAAAACCCTGAAAAGTCTGAAAGCCATGGATAATGTGGTGGCGGTTACGCCCAAAATTTCCTTGGACGATTACGATGTTACAGTTAAACTCTTTGCCGGAATCAATGACCGCTATGTGGCCGACTGGTCATCGGTGGCCGGAATTGATACAAACGAGCTGGAAAAAATGGGATACCAGCAGATTTCCGGCAGCGGAATCACACGTTCCGGGGAGATGCTGGCGGGAGAATTTGTGGCGTACAACTTTGCTGATACCTTCCGCCCCGAGGGCAGCAATATGGTGGACCGATGGAGCGGGGGATTTGACGATCAGGGAAATCCCATCAATGTACCCGACCCATATTTTGATGCCGGAAAAACCCCCATTACTGTGCAAATTGAGGCGAACAATAAAACCATCCGTCGGGAATTGCAGCCCAAAGGAATCCTGAAGGAAGACAATGCCAAAGGAGGGGAGACATCCTACGGCCTGGTTATGGGCATTGGAGATCTTCGGGATATGCTGGAGCAGCTTCAGGAGCCGGGAAAGCGGGATGCCGGTTATAAAACCGTCCTGGTAAAGGTATCCGACATTACCAAAGTGGCGGAAGTGGAAAAACAGATTCGCCAGATGAACTTTTCCACCTCCTCCATGGAAAGCATCCGGGAACCTATGGAGCGGGAAGCCCGTCAGAAGCAGATGATGCTGGGCGGTCTGGGCGGTATCTCCTTGTTTGTTGCGGCACTGGGAATTACCAATACCATGATTATGTCCATTTCTGAGCGCACCCGGGAAATCGGAATTATGAAGTCCTTGGGCTGCTATGTCCGGGATATCCGGATTCTGTTCTTGTCGGAAGCCGGTGCCATTGGTCTGCTGGGAGGCATAGTGGGAAGCGTGATCAGTATGATTATCGCCGTGGTCATCAATCTGATTTCCTTCGGAATGCCGCCTACACCGGAGTACCTCTGGGCGGCGATTGCAGGAAGTGAATCCGTGACACGGGTCTGTGTGGTACCGCCCTGGCTGCTTCTGTCGGCCATTGTATTCTCCGTTGGCATCGGCCTGGGATCGGGATACTATCCGGCCAATAAAGCGGTGCAGATTTCTGCACTGGAGGCCATCAAATCCAACTGACCCGGCCTGAGAAGGAACCTGCCTTGCTATTTCCAATGAACAATGCTACAATGAAGAAAACTTCCCTTTGATAAAACGCCAAATGGAGGGGATTGCATTGTTTTATTGGATTGCCGCTGCTTTTTTTCTGGTTACGCTGGTTTTGACGGTATTGACGGAAAACATCGCCCTGCCGCTGGTCCTGGGTGTTGTATTTGTGGTGGTGCTCACCATTTTGGGTGAACTGTTCCGCAATTCTGAGGATGCAGACCAGCAGAGAAAGGGCACAAGCCGCCGCTGCCCCCATTGCGGCAGTCCGGTTACCCTGCAGGGAAACCGCTGGGAATGCGGTTGGTGCGGGGATCACGGAGACGTGTCTTCCTTGAAATGAAAGTCTTTTCCAATCAGGAAAAGACTCCGCGGGGTAATGTCGCCCAAAAACAGAAAATACGCCGGCTTTCGGTGCGGTTGTGAAACCTGCCACCGGAAGTCGGCGCTTGTTTTATTTTCAGTCCAAAGCCTGGTATTGGGCATCGGTGACCGGCTCCAGCCACTGATTGGCACAGTTTTCTCCCGGAACTTCCACCGCAAGGTGGGAAAACCAGCACTCCGGCGCTGCACCGTGCCAATGCTTCACCCCAGCGGGAATATTGACCACATCGCCGGGAACCAGACGCTGCGCCGGTTTTCCCCATTCCTGGTAGTACCCTTCACCGGCCACGCAGATGAGAATCTGTCCGCCCCCGTGGCTTGCCTGATGAATATGCCAGTTGTTCCGGCATTTGGGAGCAAAGGTTACGTTGTAGATGCCCACCTGATCTGTCGACAGGGGAGCCAGGAAGCTTTCTCCGGTAAAATACTGGGAAAATCCGGTATTGGGCTGACCGATGGGGAAAATCATGGCGTTTTGGTGGGCTGCCTTTTCGTCATCCTCACTGCCGGTGGAATACACATCTTTTGCCATGTGAAATGCAGCCCAGGCTTTTGGCCAACCGGCGTAGAAAGCGGCGTGGGTTAGAATTTCGGCCATTTCGGTTCTGGTGATGCCATTCTTTTTTGCATTCATCAGATGATACCGGAAAGAATCGTCAATCAATCCCTGGGACATCAAAGATACCACCGTCACCAGACATCGATCCCGCAAGGAAAGCAAACCTTCCCGGCTCCATACTTCCCCGAACAGAACATCGTCGTTAAGCTGGGCAAATTTCGGGGCGAATTCTCCCAATACATCCCGTCCTGCCGTTTGTTTTACAGCCATGAATCATTCCTCCTGTCATGTAAATGCGTTTATTTTCCCATCAAACCTTTTTCAAGCTTGTAGAGCAAAAAATCCAGACAGTCAATTTTCCTCTGCTGATCGTGCAGATCATCCATCAGACAGAAGCGATAGTTGGAAAGCAGCTGACGAAGTTCTGCGGTTTTGTTTTGCCGGAGCAAAGCAAGACACGCATTTGCGGTGCTGCAATCACACCCGGCATCCAGCAGGTTCTGATACAGCGTCCCCCAGGTGTCCGATACTTCCGCCATCGGTTATTCCTCCGCTTCCAAAGAAAAGGTTACCTGGACACGGCCTTCTCCCAGCTTCTCTTTCAGGTCAGTGGTGTCGCGAATTTTGGCAAGTCTGGTAAAATTCCAGGTGTTGGTGCCATAATAGATGGTGATTTGGTTGCCTTGGTAGAGAATGACGTCACCCGGCTCCGTTGTAATCCGGGTATCGCTGGTAGCGATGGATGTACCCAAGGGGCCAACTTTTTCAAAACCGCCGTAATCCGTCATTTCTACCGTCACCGGCCCCTGCTGCAGCAGCTGCCGGAATGCTTCTGCGGAAGGATTGTCTGCAAAAACCGCATCCAGTTCCTGCTCACCAATGCTGATTTTCAAAATCGATTCCTCCTTGGGTTCACTTGCCTGGACGGTTGAAGCTGTGGCAGAGGGTGCCGTTTCCTGGCGGGTGTCGTTTTCCCCGCAGGCGCACAATGCCAAACAGGACAGCAGCGCCAACAGCACCGGCCATCTCTTTCTGTACAGATGCTTCATCTGAGATACCGCCGGAAGAAGGCTTCCATTTTGTCAAAGGGAATGATATCCTTCCGATCATACAGATCTGTGTGGACGGCACCGGGGATGATCAGAAGTTCCTTGTTATCCCCGGTCAGCTTCTGGAAGGCATCCTTGCTGAAATAGCAGGAGTGAGCCTTTTCGCCGTGGATCATCAGCACAGCGCTGCGGATTTCCTGACTGTACTGCAAAATGGGCATATTCAGGAAGGACAGGGAAGAGGTCACATTCCAGCCATCGTTGGAATTCAGGCTCCGGCTGTGATAGCCCCGTTTGGTTTTGTAATAGTCATAGTAATCCTTAACAAAGAACGGTGCATCCTCCGGCAGGGGATCGACCACACCGCCGGCTCTGGCGTATGTTCCATTTTTGTAATCCAGTGTTCTCTGAGCATTGAGTGCTTTGCGCTTTTCGTGGCGGGATTCCTCGCTGTCCTCAGCGTCAAAATATCCCTTGGCGTTGACTCTTGTCATATCGTACATGGTTGCGGTAACCGTTGCCTTGATTCGGGTATCGATGGCGGCGGCGTTCAGGGCCATGCCGCCCCAACCGCAGATACCGATGATGCCGATTTGCTCTGGGTCAACGTTATCCTGAATGGACAGAAAGTCTACTGCCGCCTGAAAGTCCTCCGTGTTGATATCCGGAGAAGCCACATAGCGGGGCATTCCACCGCTTTCTCCGGTAAAGGAAGGGTCAAAGGCCAGGGTCAGAAATCCCCGCTCTGCCATCTCCTGGGCATACAGTCCGGAGGACTGTTCTTTGACGGCACCGAAGGGACCGCAAACCGCAATGGCAGGCAGTTTCTGCGCTGCATTTTTGGGAGTGTAGAGATCCCCCGCCAGGGTGATGCCATAGCGGTTGTGAAAGGTAACCTTCCGGTGGCTCACATTCGGACTTTGGGGAAAGGTTTTATCCCATTCTTTCGTCAGATTCAGCTGCTCTTCCATTGAAATCTCCTTTACTGAATTGCGGCGCCCAGATCGAAGGCTTCCTTCCGGGCGGGATGATTCTGGATTTCACCGGGGGCATTCACACCGCCGGCAAATACGGTTCCGGCCAGGCGGGCCTTTTCAAAGCAGGCAATCCAGCCTTGCAGGCCATGAATCGCCCCTTCCGGGGTGCTGGCTTCGTCTTCCGCTGCGGCGGTCAGCAGGTAGATGTCCCGGAATTGGTAATCGGAGCCATACAGCGGATTGGAGCGGTCCAGCATGGTTTTCATCTGACCGGACATTTCATAGTAGTAAATGGGGGTTGCAAAAACGATCACATCGCTGTTCAACATTTTTTCCACGATGGCATTGGAATCATCCGCAATAACACAGCGCTGGGTACGGATACAAGACAGGCATCCTTTGCAGAATCCAATGGTCTTGTCCCGAAGGGTGACTTTTTCTACGGTGTTTCCGGATTGCTGAGCACCACGGATAAAATCCTCTGCCAGCTGGTCGGAATTGCTGCCCTTTCTGGGGCTGGTGGAGATTACAAGAACTTTTTTGCTCATACATTTTACCTCTTTTCAGTGTGTTATGATGGGTTCTGCCGCAGCAGGTGTCCCTAGAAGTACAATCGCTGCCTTTGCATTGGGATCATCCAGAATCACTTCTCCCACCGACGGAAGAGAAATGGTGCCGGACAGGGGATTTTTGATGCTGATTACGTCTGTGGTGATGGTGGCGTTTACTTGAGATTTTTCAAAGCACAGGTCGGTTTGCAGCATTTCGCAGTCAATCAGAGTCAAGTTTTTGCAGTAGCAAAAGGGCTGGGTGCCGATGATTGTGCAGTTGATGAGCGTCAGACCGTCAGAATACCAGGCCAGGTACTCGCCCTTGACCACGCTGTTTTTCACGGTCACGTTGCGGGCATGCCAGAATGCGTCCTTGGTGTCAAGATTTGCGTTCTCAATGGTGACATTCTGGGTGTACTGGAAGGAGTATTTTCCCTGAAACTGAACATCACAAAGATGCAGATTTTCTCCCCGCATCAGAAAATACTCACTTTCCGCCTGGCTCCGGGTCATATGCAAACCCCGCACCGACCAGCCGAACTCAGCCGAGCGGATATCACAGTCGGAGATGGTTACATTGCGGCATTCCCGCAGGGCCTTGATTCCATGAAGTTTCGTACCCGCAATGGTTACGTCCTCAGAGTACCACAGTGCTGCCCGGCAGGCTGGTGTCAGCTCGCACTGTGAAAGCCGCAGGTTGTGGTCATGCCAGAAGGGGTAGCGGAGATTGCACAGACAATGTTCCGCCTGTATGTTCCGGCATTCTTTCAAAGCGCTTTCCCCGTCGGCCGAGCCGTCAAAGGCGCAGTTTTTCAGAATCAGGTCTTGCTGTCCGTAAAGCGCCCGCTCCATATCATAAGTTTGATTTTCAATTTGTGTCATGGTTTCCTCCTGAAACAAATGGGAACGATCCGAGCTTCTTCCTGCCGGACCGGTTCAGCCATGGGCTGCTTCTTTGTGCCTTTATTGTATCACTGCTCTAGTAACAATAGCAAATACTTTGAAAGAATACTTATCTATGCTTGAAAAGCATAGTAAAATAGGGTATTCTATGGTTAGGAGGTGTTTGCATGGAATTGCGCGTACTGCAATATTTTCTGACTGTGGCGAGGGAGCAAAACATTTCGGCTGCAGCCCAGTCTCTGAACCTGACCCAGCCCACCTTGTCCCGACAGCTGAAGGAGCTGGAAGAGGAGCTGGGAAAACAGCTGATGATTCGGGGAAACCGAAAAATCACCCTGACAGAGGACGGCATGCTCCTGCGCAAACGGGCTCAGGAAATTCTGGACTTGGTAGGGCGGACGGAAAAAGAGGTTATGCAGTCCAATGATACCGTGGGTGGAGATATTTACATCGGCACCGGAGAGACCGATGCCATGCGGCAAATCGCCAAAACAGCTACCCGCTTTGGAAAACGATACCCGGATGTGTATTTTCATGTGGTCAGCGGAGATGCCATGGACGTCTGCGAGCGTCTGGACAAGGGGCTGCTGGATTTCGGTATTTTGTTGGGGGATATTGACAAGACGAAATATCAGTATATGGAGCTTCCCATGAAGGATGTCTGGGGAATTTTAATGCAGCGCAGCAGCCCGCTGGCCAAAAAAGATGCAATCTCACCACAGGATTTGTGGGATAAACCTCTGATTCTGTCCCGCCAGGTGGGGAACAAGGGCGGCTTGTATCATTGGCTGGGCAAAGACCCTTCCCAGCTGCATACCGTCGCCACATATAATTTGATTTACAACGCCTCTTTGATGGTAGACGAGGGAATGGGATATGCCTTTACCCTGGATAAGCTGATTAACACCACAGGAAGCACGCTGTGCTATCGGCCGCTGAAACCCCGGCTGGAGCTTGGGATGTATCTGGTGTGGAAAAAGTACCAGATTTTTTCCAAAGCGGCGGAATTGTTCCTACAGCAGCTTTTGCAGGATCTCAGTGAACAGAAAGAAACATAAAAAGCCGCCCGCGGGAATGAAGTGACCCCAAAAAGTTAGACAAAGTTTTAAAGGAAAAATTGATAAGGTACAATAAGTTGCGCAAATTGAAAAGAGCATAAAAATAGACACGGCTT
>USHP01000083.1 GCA_900554625.1 uncultured Eubacteriales bacterium
CCGTTGGTCAGCCGGACACAGCCCGGGCGAAAATCTCCGATGCCGCATCCGGTATACTCCATGCTCCGGGTATCCAGAGAAAAGTCCCGCTGGGTTCGCAGTTCGTAGGGGTTGGGAGAAAATCCACAGTCAGAATAATACTCCCGATAGCGCATATCGAAGGAGCCGATTTTTCTGCCATAGTAGATATGACGCAGAAAGCCATGGCTGTCTGCCACCATCTGATAGGTGGTGTGTTTGGTGTTCAGAGAGAACAAGCGTTTCTTGTTGTCGATTTCAATGCACATACAAAAGAGCTCCTTCTATAGGAAACGCGGTGCCCGGCAGTATGCGCCGGGCGCCGCAGATCGCAGATTATTTGCCGCCGGTCATGGCAATGCCTTCGATGAACTGCTTCTGGAACAGCAGATACAGAAGCACCATGGGGATCATCGCCAGCAGGCTGCCGGCCATCAGGACCGGGAAGTTGGTGGTGTACTGACCATTCAGGGTGGAAAGGCCAGCGGACAGGGTCATCATATTCAGATCCGTATTACAGATCAGAGGCCACATCAGATCCGCATAAGCAAACACGGCGGTGAAAATCGCCAGCGCTGCAATGCTGGACTTGGTCAGGGGCAGCAGAACCTTGGTAAAGGTCTGCCATTTGGTACACCCGTCCAGGTATGCCGCTTCCGCCAGCTCATCCGGAAGTCCCAGATAAGCCTGCCGAAGGAAGAAGGTACCGAAAGCACTGACCAGGCCCGGGAATACCAGGGCGAAAACGGAATTGGTCATGCCCATATCCGCCAGCATCTGATACTGGGGGATAATGAAGATCTGGCTGGGCAGCATCATCTGCATCAGAACCAGAGCGAACAGCAGATTCTTGCAGGGGAACTCCAGCTTGGCAAAGGCATAACCGGCCATGGAGCTGAAAACCACCGCACAAATCACCCGAAACAGGATCAGAAGCAGGGTGTTCAAGTACAGATTCCAGAAAGGCAGGCCTTCCAGTGCTTTTGCGAAATTGTCAAAGTTCCAGTTCGCCGGGAAAATCTGAGGCGGAATCGCCATGGACTCGGCCTGGGTTTTGAAGCTGGTCAAAAACATCCAGGCCAAGGGGAAAATCATGGTAATGCTGCCCGCAATCAGCGCCGCATAGGTCAGCGCCATAGTCATTTTACGATTGGTACTGAGATTGTTTTTCATGGCTTACACCTCATAGTTGACCCATTTCTTCTGACCGATGAACTGCACAATGGTGACAATGCCGATCAGCAGAACCGTCCAGATGACAATGGCAGATGCGTAGCCCTTATTGCCGGCGATGAAGCTTTCCCGATAGAACAGGTACATCAGGCTCTGGGCGCTGGTGAGGGCGGGGTTATTCTGATCTACCATCATGTAAATCAGATCGTAAACTTTCAGCGAGGCCATCAGCCGCATGATCAGCACCACGAACAGCGTGGGGGAAACCATAGGCAGGGTGATGTGGAAGAACTGCTTGATTTTGGAAGCGCCGTCCAGATCCGCAGCCTCATACAGGGATTTGGAAATAATTTGGATACCCGCCAGCAGCAACACCGCATCATAGCCGATGGCACTCCAGATGGCAACCACAGAGCAGGTTACCAGCACCACATTGGGATCAGTCAGCCAGCGGACATTCATGCCCAGAAGGGTATTGATAATGCCGTACTCCGTATTGAAAATCCATTTCCAAACCATAGCAACGGCCGCCGGAGCCACCACCATGGGCAAGAAATAAATGGCATGGAACACGGTTTTGCCCTTAATCTTGGCGTTGAGCAGCACCGCCACAATCAGGGACAGGAACACGCCGATGGGCACTGTCAGAATACAGAAGTAAACAGAATTCCAGGTAGCTTTCCAGAACTCCGGAGTCTGGAACATTTCGATGTAGTTGTCCAGGCCGCAGAACTCATAGGCGCCAAAAGCTTTGCTCTGGGAGAAGCTCATGTAAATGGTCTGGAAAAAAGGGATGATGTTCAGAATCAGCAATCCAATGATGGTTGGCGCCACCATGGACATTCCCCAGACGCTGCCGCTGCGGGCAAGTTTCGATTTTTTATGCATCCTCTATTCCTCCCGTCGATGAAGGCGCTCAGGATGCGCTGGCTTCATCTACAATGGTCTGCATGTTGGAAAGGCCGGTTTCCAGGTCCACCTGACCGGAGTAAATCTTCAGCAGTTCATCGCTTACCTTGCTCTTCCACTCCGGACGAGATGCGTTGTTGACGCTCTGAACGCTGTAGTCAAACATATCGATGAAGCACTGGACATTCACAGGATATTCCTCGAAGCAGCTGACCCAGGTCTCTTCCAGGCCCTGGTAAGCAGGAATGGCAGCGCCGCTTTCGCCCTGGATTCTCTGGCCTTTCTCGCTGCCGAAGAACTTCAGCACATCCTTGACCACTTCCAGGTTGGGATTTTGGGCACCGGTAGCGTAGCACAGGCCGTTGGAAATGGCAGCCCGGCCGTCGCCGCTGGCAGGATTGGGGCACTTGGGCAGGACGGCAACGTCCCACTTGCCCACCATATCGGGGTAGTTCTGCAGCTCGGGCAGAATATTCCAGTTGCCTTCCAGGAACATGGCGCCCTTTTCGGAGAAGAAGGCAGTGCCGGGAGCGGTTTCCGCGAAGTAGTTCTGATCAGGGCACCAATCGTTGCTCTGCAGACCGATGTAGAACTTCATGGCTTCCATGGTTGCGGGCTGGGTGAAACCGGCCTGGGTCTTGTCCTCGTTGAGGATATAGCCGCCAGCCTGGTAGACAAAGTTCCAGTAGCCCAGCTGGTCATCGGCGTAGGCCATGTAGCCGTACTTGCCGGTAGCTTCATAGATCTTCTCGGAAGCGGAAACCAGATCGTCCCAGGTCCAGTCCTCAGTGGGGTAAGCCACGCCGGCTGCGTCAAACATTTCCTTGTTGTAAACCAGGCCGACGGTATCCTTGTCCTTAGGCACGCCATAGTAAGTGCCGTCGGAACCGCTGACATTGGACAGGGAGATTTCCGAGAACTTGTCTGCCTCAATAATGTCGGTGCAGTCTGCCAGCATGCCGTTGTCGGCATATTTCAGCAGTTCATTGGTATGCATCCAGAAGATGTCGGGCATTTTGCCGCTGGTGGCAGCAGCTTCCAGCTTGGTCCAGTATTCGTTCCAGCTGGTCACCTGAACTTCGATGGTAACATTGGGGTTCTTTTCGGTATAGGCAGCGCAAATGGCTTCCATACCCTCTTTCTGGGCCACGTCCCAGATCTGGAAGGTCAGGTTGACTTTTCCGTCAGAGGAGGCGCCGGAATTTCCGCAGCCAGCCAGACTGACGACCAAAAGCATGGCGATCAAAACGGCCACAATTCGTTTACTCACTTGCATGTTCAGTCTCCTTTTGTGTTGGTTTGGTGTGTAGATGGGAAAGCATGCAGCTGCATGAAATAGGGTCGGTACGAGTTTCGGCATCTTTCACGAAATCCTGCCTGCGGAATTGTGCATAGTGCACATTGCACAATTCTCTTGCTCGTTTTTTGCCATTATTATACATTTTGACCAGTCTTTTCGGAATGCCACAATGCAATATTTTATATTCCAATTTATAGGTTAATGCTTGATTTTCACAAAGTCATGTCGCATAATGGTATATATAATAGGAAGGGGGATTTTTTATGCCAGTTCGGTAATTACACCCAACAAGCTGAAATTTCATGTATTCCGGGATGAACGCTTTATTGACCTGAATTTATACCAATTTGGCTGGGAACGAACTGCGCCGCTGCATTCCTATGGCCCCCATGCCCGGAATCATTACCTGTTCCATTATGTCATTTCCGGAAAAGGAACGCTGTTTGCCAATGATCAGGTATATCAGATTACCGCCGGTCACGGTTTTTTGGTCGTTCCCGGTCAGATCACCACCTATCGGGCCGATGAACAGGACCCCTGGGAGTATGCCTGGATTGAGTTTGACGGTCTGCGGGCAAAGGAAAGCCTTCGGTTATCCGGCATCAGCGGCAGTCAGCCTGTCTATACCGCTGCCAACCGGGAAGCCGGTCAGAAGCTACAGAATCAGATGATGCATATCGTCAACAACGGCAGCGCCGACCCGGTGCATCTGATTGGCCATGGTTTTCTGTTCCTTTCCCAGCTGGCGGAATCCTCCGCATACAGGCAAAACCGCAACATCCGGCGTCTGCGGGATTTTTACATCAAGGAAGCGCTTACTTTTATCGAAGAAAACTACCATCGGGATGTTTCCATTGAGGAAATCGCCACTTTCTGCGGCTTGAACCGGAGTTATTTCGGCAAGGTCTTTCGGGAAACTATGGGAGAAAGCCCTCAGGCCTTCCTGCTGCACTACCGGATGGCCCGGGCCGCCCAGCTGCTGCCTTCAGGGTTCGGTCGGTTCCCAGCTGCTGGATGTGAATCAGCTCCGTATTTTCAGACCTTGCATCCTGGGGAGCCAGATTGCGCAGGGTTTTCAAAGTTTGCTCAAAGCCTTTTCCCTGCCGGATTTCCACCATAAGGTTGGCATCTTCCTGTCTGGGTGCATAGGTAATGGCACGGCTGTATCCAGTATCCTGGGCTGTGGGGCGGGAATTGAGGAAACCTACAACTTGATAGGAAGTCCCGTCCAGTTCCACATTGTCTCCCAGGGAAATGCTGGGGGTAATATACGCATTGATCCATTGCTCAATGCACAGTTCGTTTTCCGCTTGGGGCATGCGGCCTTCTTTCAGGCTGTATTCCATCATCTGGGCAGTCTGTTCATCCACCGCTATCATCTGAAAGGTGATATCCTGATATGGCTGCTCAGCCATTTCCGTGTAAAAACCGTAGCGTGCCACATTGGGATTATTGGAAACTTTGGTCACCACATCCTCTGTAACATGCAGAAAGGAAAGATGGGCGCTGGTGCCTTCCGTGTGCTTGGCCTGATCCAACTGGGAGCTTTCTCCGCTTTTCAGGAACAATCCAATGGTGGAAATCAGGGCCAGAGACAGGACAATCCCCAGAAGGGTCAGAATGGTACGCTTTTTGTTATAGCGAATATAGCGGCCGCTTAATTCTTTGTAATTGGACAGCAAGGGCTACCCTCCTCAGGCTTTGGTATCGGCGATGATCTGACCATCCTCAATGGTAATCACCCATTCGGCCATGGCCGCAATGGCGGGATCGTGGGTAATCAGAATCAGGGTCTGGTGCAGTTTTTTGGCTGTGAATTTCAGCAAATCAATGACTTCCCGGGTATTCTTGGAATCCAGATTGCCGGTAGGCTCGTCCGCCAGAACGATGCTGGGCTTGTTGATCAGCGCCCGGCCAATGGACACCCGCTGCTGCTGACCGCCGGAGAGCTGAGAGGGCAAATGCCCTTTGCGCTGGTCCAGATTCAGGATGCCAATGATTTCTTCCAGATAGGCTTCATCCACTTTTTCATTGTCCAGAACCACAGGAAGTGCAATATTTTCCTCCACGTCCAGGACGGGAATCAGGTTGAAATCTGGAAAATAAATCCTACTTTTCTTCTGCGGAAGATGGAAAGGTCATCATCGTTATAGTCATAGATGCTTTTTCCGTCAATAATGACTTTGCCGCTGCTGGGGCGATCCAGGCCGCCCAGCAGATGCAGCAGGGTGCTCTTACCGGAACCAGAGGCGCCGATAATCACCACAAACTCTCCTTCGTCAATGGACAGGTTCACCTCTTTCAGTGCCTGCACCTGGTTTTCCCCTTCTCCATAAACTTTGGAAAGATTTTCTACGCATAAAATTTCCATGGCTGCGTTCTCCTATTTTGGGGGTAACTCGCTTTGCATTTATCAGTCAATGTACCCGTAATCGATATCCAGTTCCGGGAAGCCGGACAGTTTATTCTTGATGGCGTTGGTATCTTCCGTATTGCGCAGATCCATGCGGCCCTTGGCAAAGGGCATCCGGCAGATGGTCTGCTCCTCCCGCTGGATCGCGTCATAGGTTGCATCGTCTACGATTACCACAGCGCTCTTGTCCGGATAGTAGCCAATCCAGGCATAACCCGCATGCTGCAGGGCAATCTCCGTGCCATCCACATTCAGGCTGGTCATCAGCTCGGGAGAACCCAGGTAGATGTTCTGTGCGCCGTCCAGTCCCTCAATTTGCGTCATGGGAATGGTGGCAATACTGCCATTCATTTCATTGCCGTCTTTGCGAACGCGGAACATCTGATCGTTCAGCATTTCTTTGGCGGTAGACTTGGAAAGAATCAGGTAAATGTCATCGATGAATACAGGTTCCCCGTCTCTTACCATCTGTTCTCCATTCTCATCCAACATGGCAATCGGGTTATTGACTGCCTTAAACGGGTACTCGGTGACATTGGCAGACTGGTTCTTGTACAGCTCCTTTGCCGCCTGCACATCGGCATCTTCACCGGTAACAATAATGGCGTTGAAATATCTGGCAGGTCCTTTCAGATAATACTTCAGACCCTGCTGGGCATCATCCACAAGCAGAGCAACAACGACAATAGCCAAACCAATTTTGATAGCTTTTTTCATAGTAATACTCCTTAAGATCATGTATGGATGCCCATAGTATACACGATTGATTTGGCCAATACCATAACACGAATCTTACAAAGAGGCCGTAATCTTACAAAATAGTAAGATTACGGCCTGAATCAGCAATTTACACCCCATGGGTGGGGAAGGTAATGACAAACGTCGTTCCCTCTCCTTTGGTGCTCATCACATCGATATACCCACCGTGGGCATCGATTACGGTTTTGGCAATGGAAAGGCCAATGCCTACGGAATCCTTTTTATTGGAAATTTTACTCTTATAAAACCGCTGGAAAATATTCGCCAGGTCTACCCGGTCAATGCCTTCGCCGGTATCCCGCACCGTAACCTTGAAAAACAGCAGCGCTGCACTGGTGGTGATGGTAACGCTTCCGCCAGATCCGGTATGCTCGATGCAGTTTTTGGCGATGTTCTGGAAGGCTTCCTTCATCCAGAAGTGATCCAGAGAAAGGGTATCGTCGGTGTCCATTTCCAGTCGGATTTGCACCCCTTTTTCCGCTGCCAGCTGCCGCAGATCCCCTGCTACCTCCCCCAAAAGCGCCGATACCCTGGTGGGTTTCTTCTCATATTCCACCACATGGGCATCCAGCTTTGCCAGTTTGAGAATCCGCTGGATCATGGAGTTCATATTCGCCAGCTGGGCGGCATTATCCTGCAGGAATTGGATGCGCTGCTCTTCGGTAATCCTCCGATTGAGCAGGATGTCGTTATAGAGCATCATGGTTGCCAGCTTGGTTTTGAACTGATGGGAAATATTTTGCAGCAAATCCACCAGTTGCTGTTTTTCCCGTTGGGTCTGCTCTATGTTATTTTGAATCACCCGGCGAATATTGGAAAATTCCACCGAAAGTTTGGCAAAATCCCCTTCCCCGTTTTCCTGCACCGCCGGAGAATAATCTGCATCCAAAATTTTTCTGGCAGCCTGGGTCAGCTCCCGGATTTTCCCATACAGTGCTGCATACTGCCGATACTGAAACAGAAACAGCACCAAGCACAGGATCGCCGTCAGCACCAGCGGCGCAAAGGAAACCTGCAGATTGGGAAAGAGGCTGCTGCTCAGCTGCTCCGTGATTCCATATTCTTTCAGAAATTGGCGTCCCAGCTGCCGGTCCGCATCGGTAAGCTC
>USHP01000084.1 GCA_900554625.1 uncultured Eubacteriales bacterium
TTGACGGCCTGGGCCATGATGTGGGAGCAGGTGTGCCAGTAGGTTTTCCGATACTCGGGGTTTTCAAAGGTGTACAGATTTTCTTCAGACATACGATAACCTCCTTATTGCGTATGCGGCAGTGTGGCGGGGAGGGTATAAAAAATACCCACCCCTGAACAAATCAGGGGTGGGATACAAAGCAGTATTCCACGGTTCCACCCTGGTTACGGCCATGGGCCGTCACTCATTGACGCAGTAACGGGCGCACCCGGCATGGCATTTCCGCACATGCGGCTCGGAAGTGGTGACCTGCCCCGGCAGGGAAACAGAGCCATTGCAGCGTAGAGGCTCCTCTCTGGGAATCTTACCGGGAAGGCGTGTCTTCGTCACAGCCTTTGAGATAGTGAAAAAATAGCACATTTTTTTCGGAAAGTCAACCCCCGGTGCCTGGAAAAAGCCGGTGGGATATGGGATTTTGCCCTGGAAGGAACCAGGCATAGCACATAACCGGTTGGTAACTGATTTTTACAAGAGATTGCATAATGCGACAGTTTATGTAAACAAATGTAACTTTTTGACACGCGATATCGCAAAATCAGACGGGAGATGACGAATATCTTGACCTTGAGTTTACATAATTTATCAAATAATTCAATGTAAAAAGTTAACGAAAAATGCGAAAATAAAAGAAAAGCTTGACTTTTTGGAACTATTTGCTATAATAAAGCCACCAAAGGAAATGTGGAAAACAAAATGTAATATTTTGATACCATTTATTCCGGAAGGATACGTTTGCCGCATTTTGCAGGAGGAACTGCCATGTTAAAGCTGAAACCATCGGGAAGAAAAAGAAGATTTTCCATGATCCGTCTGTATCTGCTGGGAATGACGATGATGCTGCTTCTGTCACTGATGGGGCTGCTGGCTCAGATGACATTTGCCTGAGCCCATGGGATTCCCCACGGCCGTCGGGTGAGGATCTGCAACACCACCGCCATAGGAAGATCACGGGGACTGTCCTATTCTTTGCCGCAGCAGGGGAGCGCTGGGGCGGAATGGGCAAATGTCCGGAGAGGCCGGGATCTTCCTTGGCTGTGGGATTTGCGCCGGTATGGCGCTGGCCGCTGCTTTGCCGCCGGGGTGAACTTTCCATTGCAAAACCGCCTTTGTTCTGCTATCATGAGGGCAGAAGAAAGGCGGTTTGTGTTATGGTTGATGTATGTGATATTCAGGTGATGAAGCCCTTGCTTGCCCAGCATGGCTTCCACTTTTCCAAAGCAAAAGGACAGAATTTCCTCATTGCCCCCTGGGTGCCCCGGTCCATTGCAGAGGATGCCGGGGTGGACGAAAGCGCCGGTGTGCTGGAAATCGGACCAGGCATCGGTCCGCTGACCCAGCAGCTGTGCCTGCGGGCAGGGAAGGTCTGCGCCGTGGAGCTGGACAGCCGCCTGAAACCCATTCTGGATCTGACGGTGGGAGAGTTTACCAACCTGGAAATCCTGTGGGACGATGTGCTGAAACTGGATATTCCGGCGCTGGTAAAGGAAAAGTTCCCCGGCCTGCGTCCCATGGCCTGTGCAAACCTTCCCTATTATATTACATCTCCCATTCTGACGGCGCTGCTGGAAGCGGATTGCTTTGACTCCGTCACGGTAATGGTTCAGAAGGAAGTGGCTCAGCGGATTGCAGCAGCCCCGGGCAGCGCGGACTACGGCGCATTTTCTGTGTTCTGCCAGTATTACGCCCAGCCGGAGCTGCTCTTTGATGTACCGGCCCACTGCTTCCTGCCCCAGCCCAAGGTGACTTCGGCGGTGATTTCCCTGAAAACCTACCGGGAGCGGCCCTGGAAGGTGGAAAACGAAAAGACCTTCTTCCGGTTGGTGCGGGCCAGCTTTGCCATGCGGCGCAAGAAGCTGTCCAACGGCCTGGCCTCCGGCTTCCCGGAGCTGGGAAAAGCCGGGGCGGCAGAGGTGATTGCCGCTGCCGGATTTGACGCCAATATCCGGGGAGAGACCTTAGGGATTCCGGAATTTGCCCGGATTGCGGCGGAAATTGACCGTTACACAATGAGGTGAGAGGCTTTGCAGTTTGATGCCGGTTTGCTGGAAACGTACAGACAGTTGGTGCAGACCACATCCCTGGCAGACGGCTATGGGGAATTTGTGCGATTGTTCCGCTTTTTGCGGATTCAGATGGAAAAAGAAATGCCCCAGTTTCAGTTCCAGGGAAATATCGCAGAAAATGCCATGGATTATTCCTATTTTCAGTTTACCAGCCAGGCGCTGAAAAGCCGGGGACTGAAAATCGTGGTTGCATTCCTGCACAGACAGTTCCGGCTGGAAGTGTGGCTGTCCGGGGCCAACCGGAGCAGTCAGAAACGGTGGTTTCCTGTGCTGACGGCCGAGGACTGCCCCTTTCTGCGGACGGAGAACCCGGAGCGGTCAGATTACATTCTGCGTTCACCCCTGCCGGAAGGCTGGAATCTGGCAGATGGAGATGGGACGGTTTCCGTGCTGAAACAGAAAGCCCTGGAACTGATTGCCTGGTCGGAAGGGAAACGGGTATGAAAGGATTTGTTCGGGAGAATCAACTGCTGAGCCTGTGCGGCCTAAACTGCGGTTTGTGCCCCATGTTCCTTGGCAAATACTGCGGCGGCTGCGGAAACGGTAACCAGTCCTGTACCATCGCCCGGTGCGCCATGGAACACGGGGATGTGGAATACTGTTTCCGCTGCACGGAATATCCCTGCCAAAAGTGCGGTCAGCCGGATGCATATGACTCTTTCATCACCCATCAGAGAAGAACAGCGGATTTGGAAAAAGCCAAAAGTATCGGCATCGAAGCCTATAACCGGGAACAGCAGGAAAAGATAGAAATTCTGCAGGAACTGCTGGAACAATACAACGACGGGCGGAAAAAGACCCTGTTTTGCCTGGCGGTAAATCTATTGGAGCTGCCTTTCCTGCGGCAGGGGATGGAAGCCATTCGCAGCCAGGGGCAAGATCTGGATGCCAAAGCCCGGGGCGCCCTGGCATCGACAGTGCTGCACCAGATTGCCGCAGAGCAGGGCGTGGAACTGAAACTGCGCAAGAGCAAAGCAAAGACAAAAGGAGAAAACCATGATTGAATGTGTGATGCTGGACCTGGACGATACCATTCTGGACTTTCACAAAGCCGAAGCCATTGCCATTTCCAAAACCATTGGAGACTTTGGCGTGGAACCCACCCAGGAGGTTCTGGATCTTTACCACAATATCAACCGCTGGCACTGGCAGCAGCTGGAGCTGGGGAAGATGACCCGGGAGCAGGTGCTGGTGAACCGGTTTGGAGCGCTGTTTTCCCAGTTGGGAAAGCAGGCAGATGCAGCGGCCTGTGCCCGCAGTTATGAGAAAAATCTGTCCCAGGGGCATTATTTCCTCCCCGGCGCCCAGGAGACCCTGGACCGGCTTCAGGGCAAGTACCGACTGTTTCTGGCCAGCAACGGCACGGCCAGCGTGCAGCACAGCCGCCTGACCAGTGCGAATCTGTACCGGTATTTTGAGCAGGTGTTCATTTCCCAGGAACTGGGATTCAATAAGCCCTCCAAGGAATTTTTTGATGCCTGCTTTGCGAAAATGCCGGGATTTTCTCCGGAGAAAACGGTGATGGTAGGTGACAGCCTCAGCTCGGATATCCAGGGGGGAATCAATGCCGGAATCACCACCATCTGGGTCAATCCCAGGAAGGAAAGCTGCGGCAGTATTTGCCCCGACTACCAGATTGAAAACCTGACCCAGCTGGAGGCGCTGCTGGAAAAAATAAAATAAGAGGAAGGAAACATGATTACTGCGGGGAAACTTGCGCTGCTAATGCTGTCCTATTTTGGATACTGGGAATATTTCCGAAAGCGACTGGGAATCCATGTGTTTTTTGCTCCGGCGTTTACCATAGGAGTGCAATTTTCGGTACTGTTTTTGCCGGGACTTCTCAATTTTTTGCCGGAGGCAGCCTACTGCGTATATTTTGGCGGCCTGCTGTTGCTGGCTTTTGAGCTGCGGCGGGAAAAGTGGCGAGTGGTGCTGCCTTATCTGAACTGCGGATATGTGTTTTTCGGTGTGATGCTGCTGATGGTAGCAATCACGGTCAACGATCAGCTGGTAACTGGGTTTGACAACTTCACCCACTGGGCTGTGGTGGTCAAGAATATGCTGGCTGCGGACCGTTTTCCTACCTTTGCCCAGAGTGCGGTAGGATTCATGGATTATCCGCTTGGCAGCTCTACCATAATCTATTATTTCTGCCGCATGACAGGTACTGGTGAAAGTATGCAAATGCTGGCCCAGGGATTTATCATGCTGTGCATGATTTTGCCTGTATTTTCCTTTGGTGAAAAAAACAGCCTGTTTTGCTGCGTATTTGGGATGCTCCTGACGAATATTCTGCTGTGTTATAATGTTCCTGTAACGGAGCTGCTGGTGGATACCCTACTCCCGCTGACGGTTATGAGTACATATTTTTTCCTGAATTGGCTTTTTCGGGAAAAGATGGATACATGGGACACGCAATGGATTTGGATGGTGCTGCCGTTGCTCTTTTTTACCATGAATGTCAAAAGCTCCGGCCTCCTGTTTGTCTTGATTGCTTTGCTGCTGATGTTGCTGCGCTGCGGTAAGGAAAAGCGGAGTGTCAAACCGGTACTGAAAGCAGCGCTGGTACTGGCGATTGGCTTTTTCTTGTGGAAGCGGCATTGCGATTATGTATTTTGGAATGCAGCCGAAGGGCAGCATGCCATTTCTTTGGAATATTTCAAGATGCGCTTGACGGAAAGAACATGGGGAACGCTTTTGGTGATTTTGCAGAAGGTTTGCTTGTATGCGATTGGGCGAAAGGAAGTGCTGTGGCTGGCGGCAGGGATGAGTTCCCTGGCGATGCTGACCCGATGGCTCAAGCAGGACTGGAAAGAAAAGTTCTGGAAAATGCTGAAATTCAGCTTGCTGCTGTATGCAGTATACAGCCTTTCCCTTGCGGGAATGTATATGTTTTCTATGGGAATCCAGGCTGCGTTAAATCTGGAGTGTATTGACCGGTACATGAGAACCATTGATATTGCGCTTTACCTGCTGATGAGTGCCTATGCTTTTGGACTGTTTTCTGAGCTGGAGGGGACACGGATTCGTTTGGGTGTGGGCGGATTGCTTCTGGCGATGCTGATTGGCTTTTGGGGTGTGGAAGGGAATTTCGGGCTGGTGACAAATACCCGCAGCGATCCTGCAGACAGATTATATGTGGAGAATATCCTGCAAGATTACGGCGTGGCAAAGGGGTTTTCTTACCTGGTTTGTGATGATACCCAGGCCGATCAATACGCTGCCTATGTATGCCGGTTCTGTCTGGATACCAATCAGGTTAAACAGATACAGGTAACAAGTCCATCGCAGATGGAGATAGAGAAGGATTATGACTATATCATCATTTTGGATACGGACAATCCGGTGATTGAAAATTGGGTGCTGGAGCATTACCCTCAGCAAGCCGGCAGCAAGGTGATCCAGTGTATAAAATGATGCCAATCAGGGAGGAAAAGCCATGGCGGAATATGAACTGGTGCATGAAATCAAAAATCTTTGCCGCAACAATCAGATGCGGGACATTTTCTTCGAGGAAATCCAGTGTGATGACCCGGTGGAGTACCTGAAATCCCGTCTGGCGGGAAAGGAGCTGGAACTGACCGTGGAGCCGGGGGCGGAGGGCGCCGTGACCATCCACGCCCTGGTGGATGGAATGATGGAGAAATTTGTCTTTACCCCTCTGTGAGCCTGCTCGGGAGCATCTGGCAAAATTTTATAAAATATCGTAAATTTTGGGTTGAATTTAAGATGAAATTATGATACGATATCGTTGTATCGATATGGGCGCAGTGCGCCCATGCGATGATATACCGTTATCCATTGATGTAAATATTAGGAGGTAAAAAAGTATGTCTGTTATGGATATCCTGGACAAGCGCGCTGCGTTCTCTTTCGAGGTGTTCCCTCCCAAGACGGATGTGGGCATGGAGAAACTGTGCGGTGAAGGCGGCGTTCTGGAGCAGCTGTACACCCTGAACCCCGACTACATCTCCTGCACCTACGGCGCAGGCGGCACCAATGTCGGCAAGAATCTGGAAGTCCTGGACAAGATTGTCAAGGACGGCAAGACCACCGGCGTGACCCATTTCACCTGCATCGGCAACACCAAGGAAGGCATCAAGGAGCAGCTGCAGACCTACCTGGACCATGGCATCAACCACATGCTGGCCCTGCGCGGCGACCTGCCCTTCGGCTGGACCGGCACCGGCGGCGACCTGCATTACGCTACCGAGCTGGTTAAGTTCGTTCGTCAGGAGTTCGGCGACAAGTTCACCATCGCAGTTGCTGGTTCCCCCGAGGGCCACATTGCCTGCCGTTCCCTGGAAGCAGACATCGCCTTCCTAAAGCAGAAGCAGGACAACGGCGCTGACTACATCATGACTCAGCTGTGCTGGGATATGGATCAGTTCCGTTACTGGCTGGACGCTATCCGTGCCGCAGGCATCTGGATGCCGGTGGACGTGGGTATCATGCCCATCCTGGACCAGGCTGCCACCATCAACATGGCTCTGTCCCGCAACGGCTGCGTCATGCCCCGTGCCCTGTGTGAGATCATCTCCAAGAATTGGATCTTCCCCAACCCCTTCGTCAAGGATCCCTTCGATGCCGACGTAGAGGGCAAGAAGGCCTCCTTCAAGGCTGCTGGTATCGAGTACACCATCAACCAGATCGACGAGTACCGCGCCTGCGGCATCAACGGCATCCACCTGTACGCACTGAACAAGTACGAGGATGTGGCTTACATCGCCAAGGAAGCCGGCCTGCTGGACCTGATCTAATCGCCTCAGTTCCATACCAAACGAATCTTGCCCCTTCGGGGGCAGGATTCGTAACCTGATTTTACGCAATTTTCTACTTTAAGGAGAACCGAAACTATGGCACCTCATACCATTGCCGTTGCCGGTAAGGGCGGTGTGGGCAAAACCACCACCTGCGGCATGCTGATTGACTACCTGTGCAAAAAGAAAAACGGCCCCGTCCTGGTGGTGGACGCCGACGCCAACTCCAACCTGAACGAAGTTCTGGGCGTGGAGGTGGAGACCTCTCTGGGCCAGATCCGGGAGGAAATGGCACAGGCAGAGCTGAAAGGCACCATCCCCAAGGGCATGACCAAGGCCGAATACGCCGAGCTGAAGTTCAATTCCGCCTTGATCGAGGATGACGACTTTGATATGCTGGTCATGGGTCGGACCCAGGGCAAGGGCTGCTATTGCTATGTCAACGGCGTGCTCCAGTCCCAGGTGGCAAAATACGCCGCCAACTATTCCTATGTGGTCATGGACAATGAGGCAGGCCTGGAGCACATTGCCCGGGGAACCCTGCCCCATGTGGACACCATGCTGCTGATCTCCGACTGCTCCCGCCGGGGCATTCAGGCGGTGGCCCGGTTGGCGGAAATGATCGGCGAAATGAACCTGAACCCCGGCCGGATGGGCCTGATCGTCAACCGCGCGCCGGGGGGCGTGCTGGACGAGGGCGTCCGGCAGGAGATTGAGAAACACGGCTTAACCCTGCTGGGGGTTTTGCCTCAGGATGAGGC
>USHP01000085.1 GCA_900554625.1 uncultured Eubacteriales bacterium
GGATACACCAGGCTTGTTTTCCCGGTCAAAACGGACGCAGTTCTCCGTATCGGAGTCGGTGATGGCCCGCTTGAACTGGCGCATAATAGTCTCCGGCGTGTCCATCACCAGCACGCGGCCGGTGTCCTCATTTTCAGACTTGGACATCTTGGCACTGGGATTGGTCAGGCTCATAATTCTGGCGCCAACCTTGGGGACGAAGGGCTCCGGAATTTTGAATACATCTCCATAGACACCATTAAAGCGCCGGGCAATGGTATGGCACAGCTCCACATGCTGCTTCTGATCCTCACCAACAGGCACCAGATCCGGCTGGTACAGCAGAATGTCCGCAGCCATCAGGGCAGGGTAAGTAAACAATCCGCCGTTGATGTTGTCCGCATTCTTGGCAGATTTGTCCTTAAACTGGGTCATCCGGGAAAGTTCACCGAACATGGCGTAGCAATCCAGAACCCAGCCCAATTCTGCATGCTGATGGACATGGCTCTGAATAAACAGCGTATTCTTCTCCGGATCCAGGCCGCAGGCAATATACTGTGCCAGCTGCTCCAAAGTCCGGCGGCGCAGGTCAGCCGGATTTTGCCGCACGGTAATGGCGTGCAAGTCAGCCATGAAGTAATAACAGTCATAGTAATCGGCCCGTTCTGCCCAGTTTTTGATGGCTCCCAGGTAGGAGCCCAAGGTTAAATCTCCGGAGGGTTTGATGCCGGAGAGCATTCTCTTCTTGGGAGTTTTCGCAATAACGTCGCTCATAATATTCTCGCTTCCTTTATTGGTCATTTGGGATATTTTAACACAGAAGGGCCAATTGTGCAAGGAGATTTTCCTGCTGGAATGAATTGATTTCCAGGGACGGATATGCTATACTCTATGCTAGAAATTCAGACAAGAGAGGAAAACAATTATGGATTATCAAGCTTTAGCGGATCTTCTGTTTCCTGATGTAACGGATACGCCGGAAGCCCTGGAAGAGCGTTTCCCGGCCCGTCAGGTGCCCGAAGGCGCCGTTGTCACCCGTATGGCCCCTTCCCCTACCGGTTTTGTGCACTTGGGCAATTTAGTGCAGGGTCTGACCTCCGAGCGTATGGCCCATCAGTCCGGCGGCGTTCTGTTCCTGCGGGTGGAGGATACCGATGCCAAGCGGGAAGTTCCCGGTGCTGTGGAAGTGCTGATTAACACCTTGAAGCACTACGGCATTTGCTTCGACGAAGGTGCTACCATGGATGGCGATAACGGCATCTATGGTCCCTACCATCAGCGGCAGCGGGCAGACATCTACCATGTCTACGCCAAGAAGCTGGTTTCCCAGGGTCAGGCTTATCCCTGCTTCTGCACCGAAGAAGAGCTCGCCGCCATGCGGGAAACCCAGGAAGCGAACAAGGAAAATACCGGCTACTATGGAAAGTATGCCATCTGGCGTGACCGTTCCATGGAGGATATTCAGGCACAGCTGGACGCCGGTAATCCCTGGGTTCTGCGGTTCCGCTCCACCGGCAGCATTGAGCACCAGTTCAAATTCGACGATCTGGTGAAGGGAAAACTCACCATCACCGAAAACGATATTGACCATGTACTGCTGAAATCCGACGGCATTCCCACCTACCACTTTGCCCATGCCGTGGACGATCATCTGATGCGTACCACCCATGTGGTCCGCGGCGATGAGTGGCTGCCTACCCTGCCCTTCCACATTCAGCTGTTCCAGGCTCTGGGCTTCAAGCTGCCCAAGTATGTCCACATTGGACCGCTGATGAAGATGGATGGCAACTCCAAGCGCAAGCTCAGTAAGCGGAAAGACCCGGAGCTGGCACTGACCTATTACAAGGCAGAAGGTTTCCCCGTTGAAGCGGTTTATGAGTATATCATGACCCTGCTCAACTCCAACTTTGAAGATTGGCGCAGAGCCAATCCCGACGCCCCTGTGGACAGCTTTAAGTTCAATCCCAAGAAGCTGAATCCCGCCGGCTCCCTGTTTGATTACGCCAAGCTGGTGGACGTTTCCAAGAATGTCATCTCCCGGATGTCCGCAGAAAAAGTTTACAGCCTGCTTACCGAATGGGCGCAGGAATACGATCCGGACTTTGGCAGCAATCTGGCAGCAGATCCGGAGTTTGCCACCCGGATTCTGGCCATCGGCCGGGGCGGCAAAAAGCCCAGAAAAGATCTGGCCGTTTGGAAAGATGCCAAGGAGTATATGGGCTTCTTCTATGACGATTACCTGGAAAAGCCGGATTTTGGCACCGCATTTGACAAAACTGTCATTGCAGATGTGCTGAACCGTTTCTTGGCCTCCTTTGACATTGGCGATGATGCCAACACCTGGTTTGAAAAGGTCAAGGCCATTACCAATGAGATCGGCTTTACCACCGATATGAAGGCCTACAAAGCTGACCCCTCTGCTTTCCCCGGCACTGTGGCGGATGTATCTACCTTCATTCGCCTTGCCGTAACCGGAAAGACCAATTCCCCCGATCTGTACACAGTTATGCAGATTTTGGGAAAAGACCGCACCATCAGCCGGATTCAAGCCGCCATTGCCCAACTGGGTTAACTTACAAACGCCCCGAGACGATTGTCTCGGGGCGTTTTCACTGAAACGTCATGCCAGAACCTGGTCGTTGATTCGCAGCCGGAAGGTAAAGCCAAGGCGCTTGGCCGCCTGGCAGCATAGCAGCATACGCTTCATAAAGATTTCAAAATACTCCATTACGGAGCTGACCTGAGTATCTACTGTCAGCTTCAGTTCAATGATTTGCTCTTCCTTGTTGATCTGAAGTACGGACTCGGTGACAGAATAGTTGACACGGTCATGAATATCAAATGCCACGCTTTCCTTACTGCGGACTCGGGAACGGCGCACGTCGGATTTATCTGCCAAGAACAGAGCCGCAGCTACTGCATTGACCGGCACGCCGTTTCCTTCGTCATGGTTGCCAATGGCTGTCACAAGCTCCGCTATCTCCTCCGGCGGAAAATTCATGCGGTCCAAAATCCGGAAGGCCATCACGGCTCCGCTCTGGCTGTGGTCAACCCGATTGACGATATTGCCGATATCATGCAGATATCCCGCAATCTTTGCCAATTCCACTGTCCGCTGGGGATAGTCCAGCGTTTGCAGAATATTTCCCGCAAGCTCTGCCACACGGGTTACATGGGCAAAGCTATGCTCTGTAAATCCCAAAGCAGCCATGGAGGCATCTGCCTGGGCAATGTATACTTTTACCGCCGCATCCTGGCGGACTTCCTCATAGGTCATTGTGTTTCTCCTTACTTCTCACATTTTAGACATTCAAATACAAGGATAGGATACCCGTTTTCTGTAAATTGTGCTATACGTTTTTTGTAAAATCCCGGCTAAAAATGCGATTGCTTTCCCCCGGATATTTCTTTACAGAATTCTGTGACCATGCTATAATTTGAGTACGAAAGATTCCCATACTTTCATTGTAAGGAGCATGTGTATTCTATGTACGAACGTTACGCAGACCCGGCATTTGAGGCAGAATACACCTATACCGGCGCAGATTTGGGCTCGGTTTGGACACCGGAGGCGACGCATTTCCGGCTGTGGGCACCGACCGCAGAGGAAGTGACCATCAACCTGTACCAAAGCGGCGAGCCGGATGTTCAGGACCTTGTGGGTCAGCTGCGGATGCGGAAGGATGTTCACGGAACCTGGATTGCCGCAAAAGAAGGAAATTGCAGCGGACTGTATTACACATATTTGGTTATGGTAGATGGGCAGATGAACGAAGCCTGTGATCCTTACGCCAGAGCAGTTGGCATCAACGGCCTGCGAGCCATGATCGTGGACTTACCTTCTACCAATCCAGCCGGCTGGGAACAAGATCACAATCCCAACGCCGGGAAAAGCATCACCGATTCCGTCATTTATGAGCTGCATGTCCGGGATTATTCCATGGGTAAGTCCAGCCATATGACCAACAAAGGAAAATTTCTGGCCTTCACTAATTCCGGCATCAAAACCAAAGGCGGCAAGCCCATTGGCCTGGAGCATATCCGGGATCTGGGCATCACCCATCTGCATCTGCTGCCGGTGTTTGATTTTGGATACACAGACGAAAGCCGCCGCAGTCCTCAGTATAACTGGGGATACGATCCGGTAAACTTTAACGTTCCGGAAGGTTCCTACTCCACCGATCCCCATCACGGAGAAGTGCGCATTCGGGAAATGAAGCAGATGGTGAAGAGCATCCACGATGCCGGTATCAGCGTGGTGATGGATGTGGTTTACAACCACGTTTACGACGCAGGCAGCTTCTGCTTCAACAAAATCGTCCCGGGTTATTTCAGCCGCATTGGCACCGATGGAACATACTCCAATGGCTCTTTCTGCGGCAATGACACCGCCTCGGAACGTGCTATGGTGCGCAAATACATTGTCGACTCTGTCAATTACTGGGCGGATGAATACCATATCGACGGATTCCGGTTTGACTTGGTGGGACTGCTGGATGTGGTGACCATTCAGGAGATTATCCGAACGGTACACCAGCGGCATCCGGATGTTATTTTCTACGGAGAGGGCTGGAGCATGCAGACCACGCCCACAAAACCCGGCACTACGCTGGCAGTACAGGGAAATTCCTTCCAGCTTCCCGGTTTCTCTTTCTTCAGTGATACCATCCGGGATTTGCTTCGCGGTTCTACTTTTTGCCAGGATGCTCTTGGCTTCGCTTCCGGAGCGCTGTGCGCCAAAAGTGAGTTGGAGGCCAGCTTCATGGGAATGCCTTCCTGGGCCGCACAGCCGTATCAGTGTGTCAATTATGTTTCCTGCCATGACAATCACACGCTGTTTGACCGGCTGTCCCTGTCGGCGCCGGAAGCGCCCAGAGATGTGCGGATTCGGATGAACAATCTGGCGGCGGCTTTCTGCTTGCTGTCTCAGGGTGTTCCATTCTTCCAAGCCGGAGAAGAACTGCTGCGTACCAAGCCTGGGAAAAAGGGGCAGTTTGACGATAACAGCTACCGCTCCCCCGATCGGGTCAACGCCCTGCATTGGGATGATCTGGACAAACCGGAATACGCCCGGACAGCAGAGTACTACCGTGGCTTGATTGCCCTGCGCAAAGCTCACCCGGTACTGCGGCTTACGACACGGGAGCAGGTCAGCGCCAAGGTGCATCCCATTGGCTGCGGAAACGGCCATGTGGTTGGATTCTACCTGGACGACCAGGTGGAAGAACTTCTGATTGTATTCAACGCCGACACCAGCGAAACATCCCTTTCCCTTCCGGAAGGTCCCTGGCATGTCAATGTACGGGAACAGGAAGCGGGTACGGAATCTCTGGATGTCCTGCGGGACAGCGCCATCATTGCCCCCATTTCCACACTGGTACTCAGCAGGAAAAAGCCGGTGGATGTGGTTGCTGCACTGATCTGGGAAAAAGACAAATTCCTCATCTGCCAGCGCCCGGCCAACAAGTCCCGTGGGCTTCTATGGGAATTTGTAGGCGGAAAAGTAGAGCCGGGAGAAACCAAGCAGCAAGCACTGGTGCGTGAGTGCGCAGAGGAATTGGCCGTTACCGTAGAAGTGGGAAATCAGTTCATGCAGGTAATGCACGAATACCCCGACATGCTGATTCGGCTGACTCTGTTCCACTGTACCATTCCCTCCGGATTTCCTCAGGCGCTGGAGCACAATGCTCTATGCTGGATACATCCCAGCCAAGCTGACAACTACCCCTTCTGCCCGGCGGATACAGGAATCGTGCAGGAGGTCAAGCGGATTTATGGAAAGAATCCACCGCTGTAAGTCTATTTTTCCGGCGTTCTCTTGGCCAATTCCAGAACATCTTTCATTTTTCCGCAGATTTTCTCGTAATTTTCCCTGCGATGGGGATGCAGGCACCGGGAGCAGTCTTTGATTCCATTGTCCAGATAGCGGAAGCTGCCGCCGCACTTGTCTGCCAGACAATACAGTGGGCAGTAGCAGAACAGGCAGCTGAAAGCATCCGGATTGGCTCCTTCATGGCAGGGAAAATACTCACATTCCCGATTTTGGAAAAAGTCATAGTGGCTCATACAAATTCTCCTTAAAACTGCGTCCAGGGATACTCCCGGGGCGGCTCTTTGCAAATGTCCATCCACTGGCCGGTTGTCGGGTGGAAGAAACCAATTTTATGGGACCACAGGGCAATTTCGCAGGGATCATCCTGAACGGCATATTTTCTTTCTCCCACCAGAGGATAGCCCCGACTGGAAAACTGGACACGAATCTGGTGAGTTCTGCCGGTACGCAGATGGATGTTTACCATAGACAAGTCTGCGGTTTTGGCAAGAACCGTATAGTCTAAGATTGCTTCCTGAACGCCTTTTCCCGGTTCCTTGGCAACCATGGTCATTTTTCTGGCCTTATCCCGGACCAAAAGGTCTGTAAGGGTTCCCAGCTGTGCTTCCGGACAGCCATGCAGGACGGCCAGGTATTCTTTTTGAAATTGATCTTCCCGGATTTGCCGGGATAGTTCCGAAGCCGCCTGGGGATTTCTGGCCAGTACCATCACACCGCTGACCACACGGTCAAGGCGGTGCACCGTCCGAATATCTGCGCAGGGGTTTCCCAATGCCTGACGCACAAGTTCCGGCAATCCTCCCGGTTCATCCGTAGACAGAACCCGTGGCGGTTTGATGCACACGACAATATCCTTATCTGCAAACAGGATTTCCATACATACCTCACACAGTTGTTTCTTTCATCCTAACAAAAATAGATGCATAATGCAAGTGATTGGAGGAATTCCCATGAAAATTGTCATTCTTGATGGAAGCGCTTTGAATCCCGGCGATCTGTCCTACGACTGCATTTGCCAGTTTGGGGAAACGACACTCTACCAGCGGACAGATTCCGAAGGAGAAGCCATTGAGCGAATCGGAGACAGTGAGATTGTAGTGGTAAACAAAGTTCCGATTACGGAAAGGGTTTTGTCCGCCTGCCCCAACATCAAGCTGATCTGCGTTCAGGCTACCGGCTATAACGTCATTGACTGCGAAGCCTGCGCAAAGCGGGGAATTCCTGTGACCAATGTCCCTTCCTACGGCACCGCCGCCGTTGCCCAATTTACCATTGCCCTGATTCTGGAACTGTGTCATCAAATCGGGCTGCACAACCAGTCGGTTCACCAGGAAGATTGGGTCAAAAGCAGCACCTTCTGCTACTGGCTGACACCCCAGACAGAACTGGCAGGAAAAACCATCGGTATCGTGGGTTTTGGCCGGATCGGACGGGCCGTGGGACAGCTGGCAAAAGCATTTGGCATGCAAGTTCTGGCATACAGCCGCAGTGAAACAGACGCCGGACGGGAAATCGGCGAATATGTTGACTTGGATACATTGCTGCACCGCAGTGACATTGTTTCCCTGCACTGCCCCCTCTTCCCCGCAACGGAGAAAATCATCAACGCCGACACCCTGGCCAAAATGAAAGATGGCGCCATGCTGATCAATACCTCCCGGGGTGGACTGATCGACGAGGCCGCACTGGTTCAGGCTCTGGACTCCGGAAAACTCCGGGGCGCTGCTGTGGATGT
>USHP01000086.1 GCA_900554625.1 uncultured Eubacteriales bacterium
GCACCGCCGTGCTCTCGGTGGTGAGGGTTCTCAACGCCTGAATTCTCCGCAGGCCGTAGGGCAAAGCTGTGTCCAGCCCGTCCTTCTGCTGCCAGCGCAGGACGCTCATCTGGCACAGATGCTTTCTTGCCGTAGTGAGCAGGGTTTCCGTATCGCTGTCCAGCTGCTCCTTGGTGTCGGCTAAATGTACCAAGGCCACAAGGCCGAACATCATCCGCTGATCCCTGCTGGTGAGATCCTCCAGCATCTCCTTGGTTTCCTTGCGCTGCTGCTCCATATCGTAGGGCAGGACAGCGGAAAAGTTGTTGGCGGCATTCTGTTTCCGCTGCCAATTCGCGGCATTCGTTTCCACCCCTAAAAGCTTGTTCTGGATTTCCCGCACCGCTTCGTCGGTAGGAACCGCTAAAATATCGATGGAGAGCATGAGGCTGCGGTTCATGTCGCAGAGCTCGGCAATCATGGAATCCTTGATATAGCTGGCGTAATCCTGCAGGTAGAGCACACGCCCCCAGCGGTCGTTTAGGCGGAAATGGTCTTTCTGGAATTCCATCGAATCGGGGCACAGCCAATCCTTGAAGCTGTGTCCCTTTTTCATATGTTCCTTCAGGTCGAATGCAAAGGCGGCAGGCTCGTTCCCCTTGAAGAAATCCCGGAAAATCTGCAGGCGCGCCCCGATATCCAGTTCGCGGCCTATGGAGGAAAGCTGGGAAAGGTGGGTGATGAGGTCGGTGCCTACACGGGCAAAATAGGTGCGGGCTTCGTCGATGTTCCGCTTGGCCACGGTGATGGTGATGTAGCGGTCCTGTACCACGCTGTTGCTCACGCCGGTCACCTTGGAGAGCAGCATTTCATTGTACTCTTTCCGGTAATGGTCCAGCCCATCCTCCCGCATGGGCAGCAGCAGGGATTTCTCAAATTCCTCTTTGTTGACTTTCCGGTTATTGATGGTGATCTTGGCGGAAGCGCCGGAATCCAGTGCGTTCAGCAGTTCCGAATAGTCTAAAAACATCGCCGTCTTATCTTCCTTGCTTGCGATGCTGTAATTGATGTCGGTAAAGGAAAAGGTCTTGGAAAACCGGCTCCCCACCTGAAAAATCCCATCCGGCCAGATGCGCTGGATGGGGATGGCGTCCTGTACGGACTTTGGTATGGTGAATTTCTCTTTTTCTGCTTTCGCTGCTTTACTGAGCGTTTTGATTATAGGCATCCTTCCTTTTCTGAGAGATTTATGGTTACCGTTCCTGCCCTTTGTGCCGTGGACTGCGGTTGTTTCGCATAGGCGGGTCGGCGGGTAAAAGCCGGTATTTGTTGACCGCCGCCCATTCCGGCAACTCCCGGATAGAGTGGACGGTTCCTTCGTGGAATTCATCGAACAGCACCAGCCGGTTCTGGTCAAGATAACGGACGGTGCAGAAACCGAAAAACCCATCTGGAGAAGTAACCTTGAGCTTCCCGCCATCCGGCATACGAAACTGTTCACGGCCCTGCTGATCGAGGATGGGGATACCGTTTCTGGCTTCCCGCATATGCCGATCCAAAGCCAAAAAGGAAAAAGAGTTCATCCGTAAGCGGCTGTCCGTCGAATAGAAGGAACAGATGAGGATATGCGAGTATCTTCCGGTATCGATGCGAAAGCCGTACAGCCTGTCAGTACAAAAGTTGTCCAGCAGGGCGCCGTCCGGGTGGGACGCACAGTATGACCGCAGTTCGTTTGGACTTTTCAAAATACCTTGGCGCAGGGTATCTATCATATCATTGAAATCATCACCGAATTCCGGGGTATTCAATTCTTGGGTCCGATCCCGCCACGAGCTTTCGAATTCTGGAGTCCCAACATTGAGATTGGCTGTGAGGTATCCAATGCAGCCGGTTTTGGCGTTGAGTTCCCGATGGCTGTGCCAGCCCATACAAACCCTTTCTTCCGGGAGGATAGGATGGATGTTCAGTTCCATTTTTCAGCCCCCTGTTCTTTCCCAGCCGGTGGCTGGGGCTTGCGGGTTTTCCGTTTGCGGGGAGGCTTCATCCCCTCCGCGATGGCATCCTTCATGGCGTCAAAGTAGAGGCTGTCGGATTTGAACACCAGTTTTTTCGGGTACAAAAATTCCGACTTAAACCACGCCCACGCCGCCTGTTCAGCAGTCATGCCATGGTATTTGAAAAAGCCACAGGCCGCAAAGGGCGCGGCTCCAAGAATGCACATCCAGCCGACTTCTTCGCTGCCGATCAGCGGTCGCAAACCAAAATACAGACCGACTGCCACGCCGACCGCAAGCAAAGAACAGATAAACTGCCGGGTAGATAGCCCAAAAAAGATGGACTCCTGATAATCCCGGATTTCCTTTGGCACTTTTACTTCGATATCGCTTCACTCCTTTTGGGCCTACAGCCCCAATAATTCTTTAACGATCCTATCGCTCATCCGCACAGCGCCCACCAAAACCAGCAGGTTGAAGATTAACTCACCCACATAACTCCAAACGGCGGTTACCGCTGAAACATTGGGGTCTACTGCAGGCGGAGAAGCCGCCATGACAGAAAAGATAATGCAGGCCAGCGCAATGATGGCTCCTTCCAGACACACTCCGGCATAGGAACGCAGGAAGTTTTTGCCCACATTGCTGGTGGTTTCTCCGGCAAAGGTAGACATGGGGATTGGTGCGATAGCTGTGTACAGTAGGGTAAGCGCCCAACGCCTTGCCGCATTCCTGCGGTAGGTTTCCAAACGCTCCCCTCCAAACCGGACGTACACCTCTCGATGTATCCGGCTTTCCAGATATCAGTCTAACTTTCCATTGTGCAGCTTTACATGGCAGGAATGGCATAGGGCCATTGTCTTGCGCCTGCGCGCAATCATATGGCGCTCCCATTCCGCCTTACCACTTAAATCTTTCAGTTTTCGGACATGATGGATTTCAATATCCTCTGTTTCGGCTCCGCAGAACTCGCATACATGGCCCTCCAGTCGGTCTGTCAGACTTGTATAGCGGCGGTTCTCATTTGCTCTGCCAATAATGTCCGGGTTTTCCGTCACAACAACTCTGCCGTTGCGCCGCATACCCTGATTGTAGAACACCACGGACTTTGTCCCGTTTTTCGTTGGATAGGATACGGTGAAGTCCCCGTTGTGGCAGTATTTGCGGATGATTTTTCGCATACTTGTCCGATACTTTCCAGCGAAGGTCTTGTACATGCTGAACTTCATCACATAGAAGAAGGAGTTCAACACCGTTGCGTTGTTTGCCAGCCGATAATAGTTGTACATTCCCCGCACTTCTGCATTGTACTGGTTCAGAATCTCAATATCATCCAGGCGTATCAGCCCCGGACGCCGTACCGGTTCCCATACCTCTTTGTTCCCATGGGCTTTGTCGTAGCTGATTTTCAGGGTGCCATAGGAGAGCAGGCGGTTCAGCCATTTTTCCTTGGGTATATAGAGTTTAACCTTGCCAGAATAAATGCGCTGGACAGCGCCCTTTGAGGTGCGGATGCAGTTTCGGTCCTGACTAATTGTAATCAGATATCCGAGAAAACGGGCGAAATCATTGCCGTGGGTGATGAGTGTTTTTTCCGGTGACATCTCCAGATGAAGGCGCTCCCTGATGAACGCTCCCACATCGGATTTGACCTGCCTTGCATCCTCTTTGCTTCCAATCACACCAATCAGGAAGTCGTCGGCATAGCGGACGTAAACAACCCGCTTGTATTCCGTGTCCATGGGATCGCTGTAAGGAATAGAGCGCAGCTGGCTATTAAGTTCCTTTATCTGCGCCATGACCTCCCGACGTTTTTCCTCACTGATTTTTGCTCCATTGCGTTTTAGCCATTCCTGTTTTCCGCGCCGGACATCTAACGGCTTTTTGTAGGCCGGGTTGATTTTCCGTTTTGTGCCGCGGTTAAAGGTCTTGGCATATTCCGCCATGAACACGTCCAATTCATTGAGATAGATATTCGCCAGGATTGGACTAATCAGCGACCCTTGCGGGGTGCCGGAGTAGGTGTTGTAGTACACCCAGTTTTCCATATATCCCGCTTTCAGGAATTTCCAAATCAGGCCGATGAAATGCTCATCCGCAATGCGTCTGCGCAGTATCTGCACCAGCACATGATGGTCAACATGGTCAAAGCACCCTTTGATGTCGCCCTCAACAAACCATTTGACCCCCGTGTAATTCCGCTTGATATATTGCAGGGCTGTATGACAGCTCCGCTTTGGGCGAAATCCATGGGAAGTAGCACAGAAGGTAGGTTCGTAGATACTTTCCAGTATCATGCGCACCACCTCTTGTACCAGCTTGTCGTCAAAGGACGGAATACCAAGGGGGCGCGTTTTACCGTTTGCTTTCGGGATATACGTTCTTCTGGCCGGTTTCGGCTGATAGCTGAAATCCTTCAATTTTTGAATAAGGGCTTCAATTCGCTTCATACTCATGCCGTCGATTGTTTTCCCATCGCTTCCTTCTGTCATGTTGCCTGGCTTTGCTTGAATACGTTCATACGCCAGCAGATAAAATGCCGGATTGTACAGGTTTCGATAGAGCCTTTGATAGTGGTAATCTTTGTTTGCTGCTTTTGATGTTAGACTTTCCAAAACGTTCTTTGGACTTCTCATAGTGCCTCTCGCACCTTTCCATTGATAGTTTGGTTGATATCCTGCCGCCCTTCGCTATGTGCAAGGCTTTCCCTTGCTCGGACTACTACGGCGGCTCCGTTGCCATACCGGATTTTCAGGCTCTGAAAGCCATAGCCTATGAGGGCATTCCGGGTTAGGCAATCCCCGGTTAGGCAGTTTGGGACAGCGTGTTGCGATGTCGGAATGGGTTTTCGTCCGTTATCCGCTTACTGCGGTCGGCTGTCGTGGGTATCTCGCAATCGGCGTGTACATGTCACCAATTGCCACGGCATGCGGCGAATACAACTATCCTGCGCCGCCGGCTCAAGTATGCCGCCTTGGACTGCCCTTCAAGCAATCCAGCTTTATTCCTCATTCACAACGTTTCACCTTGCCGTTCAGTAGTGGTTAGATAGTTTCCCAACTTACGGCGTTGCCGATATGCTACACTCCCCATTGGGTTTCCCCTCCGGATAAATCGGTTGGTGATAGGGTAATTTGCACCTCCCTTCGGAATACCTTTTCCTACTGCCGCGCTACTGGCAGAATCCCAAATTGCCCGCAGACTGCTTTGGCTCACGCCGCAGCCCTTCCAGGCGCACTATATAATTTGAACATACGACTATACACCGTCAGGATCATAATAAACGCCAACACGGTAATGAACAGGCCGCCCAGCAGGGTGACTGCCCACAGGGGGATGCTGTCCCAAAAGCCCACCTGGTTGATCTTGTCGATGATTTCCTGCGGGAGCGTGGTGCCGCTGCTCCCCGACAAGCCGGATTGAGTAATGATGGTGGAAACCATCCCTTGAATAATTTTGAAAACAGCCAGCATCAGGTCGAGGCCGTATCCTACTGCCGCCTTTGCCAGTGCAAAACGAATGAACATCTTGAAGGCCGCTTCCGGGCGCTTCAGGTCGGTAAAACTCGAACAGGTTTTCACCACGCCGACTGCGAAAAACAAAACCAGCAGGCCGTACCCAATGGCTTTCAAGGCCCCGTTGATGTCCAGCATGACCTGCCAAATCCCGCCGCCCTTAAAGGTTGCGGGGTCCCGTGTAAGCAAAGTCCAGATTTCAGCCAGCTTGTCGTTCCATGTTCCCAGCGCCGAATTTAAGTTATCGATAATCCAGTTTCCGGCTGGTCACCTCCCATCTAAAAAATGTGGGAGCGCCCGCCATCGGGCGCTCCCTTGACTGGAAAACAGAAAATCAGGCGGTGATAAGGTCAAGGATTTCCTTGGCAAAGGTCACCACGAGGCCGCCCGCCAAGGTGAGGAACCCTTGCGAGCGCTGGGAAGGATCGTGGCTCTGGAAGGAGAGACCGACCTGCACCACACCCCAGCCCAAAAGGATCAGGCCGATGGCGCGGATCAGGGAAAAGATGAAGGTGGAGAGGTTGTTGACCACACCCAGCGGATCGCTGGCGGCAAAGGCTGTGGTGGAAAAACAGCAGGCGCACAGCACTACAGCGACATAGCTGGAAAAACCGAAGCGCCCCTTTCTGCCGAGGGGTAAAGCGTTTGCAGGCTTATCGTTCTTGTTGGGATTTTTCTTCAAGATAAAAGGATTCAGAGTTTTCTTCAGAAGCATTCCTCCAGTTCAATGTGTATTGTTATGGTTTTAGAAAATCCTCCGGTTCCAGCAGTTCGAAATCGTCGTACTGGTCCGGGGAATAGTCGATATCGTCTGCAGCGTCCTTTGCCTGCGTATAATCGTAGGGCGCAGCACCGCCATCCTCTGTCAGGCGGATGTTTGGGTGATGCATCAGGTCGTATTTGTCATCCAGCATGGGTCTTTCACCCCTTACAAAAAGAATGGCTTTGCGGTTGTCCAGCATCCGCACTTCATCCGGGGTTAAGAGCTCCCGGCCCGTCTGCTGGTCGTTTACGCTGAAGCTGCCGCCTCGTCCCCGGCTCCGGCCATAGGTATTCGTATCCAGCGTTTCCTTTCCCATGAGTTCAGAAACATATTTGTGGGTTTCCTTTTCATTGCCGCCGAGGTAGAGGAACTCGTCGCACAAGCCCACCAACGACTCCCACTGTTCTTTAAACAGCGCCTTAATTTGCGCCATATTCTGCGCGATGTAGCTGCAAAAGATGTTGCGGCTTCGCATGGTGGAAAGCCAGGGCAGAAAGTTGTCGGTAGGCAGGGCGATATTGGGGGCCTCGTCGATGAGCAGATGGACCGGCACCGGCAGCCTGCCCTTGTATTTGCGGTCGGCTACAAAGTACAGGGTTTGGATGAGCTGCCCGTAAATCATGCCTACCAGATAGTTGAGGGATTTATCGGAATCCGGGATGCAGCAGAACAGGGCCACCTTCTTTTCGCCCATTTCCTCCAGATGGAGGTCGTCGGCATAGGTCAGCCTTGCAATCTGAGGGAGGTTAAAAGCGGAAAGCCGGACGCCCACGCTGATCAAAATGGATTTTAAAGTTTTGCCAGCCCCCATCTTAAAGACATGGTACTGCTTCACGGCAATGCTCTCTGGGTCCCGCATTTCAAGCCTTGCGAACAGGATATCCAAGGGTGACTCGTATTCCTCATCTTCTTCCCGTACCTCCGCTGCGGACAGCATCTCCATCACCATGGCGAAGTTCTGTTCTTCTTTTGGGGCTTCATGCATGAGATAGAGCACCAGGGCCTGGAGCAGCGCCGTTTCCGATTTGGTCCAGAACGGGTCGCTGCTCTGTGCTCCCGGCGGGGTGGTGGATTGGATGAGGGTTTCGATGAGACGAAGCACGTCTTTGTCATCCCGCACATAGGCCAAAGGGTTGTAGCAGAAGGAGGTGTCAGGGCTGAGCAGGTCGAACACCCGCACCTCATAGCCATTGGCTTTCAGAGCCCCTCCGGTTTTCCGCAGGATCTCGGATTTCGGGTCACAGATGACCATGGAGCAGTTCCCACAGTTCAGGGCGTTGGGAATGGCATAGG
>USHP01000087.1 GCA_900554625.1 uncultured Eubacteriales bacterium
TCTGCAGGGGGAGGGGCAGATGCCGGATTTTCGGATTCTTCCGGTTCTGTCTCCGTCTGGGGCAGCTGAGGAGCGGGCAGAACTTCTGCAAGAGAGGGAGCTTCCGGGGCACAATCCGGCGTTTCCTGGCCGCAGTCGGCCTGCTCCTGAGGGGGAGTTTCCGAAACCGGGGTTTCGGGAAGATCGGTTTGGGAAAGCGGTTGCTTTTCCTGGGCCTGCTGGATGGTTTCCACAGCCTCGCCTCCTTTCCTTTCCCGCCGAAAAATGCTGTGGCGGAAAGGGTACACTTTCGACATAGTATATCATATTTTCCCAGTTTCGCCAAGAGGAAACCATTGGATTTTTTTACTTAAACAATTCTTAAACAATCCGTTAATTTTCCCCCTATCCAGTTGCAATCGGCGCTTTTTGCAATATAATAAAGAAAAACATTTCTCTTCCCAAAGGTGATTATCTATGAATGGCATCAGCAGTTGGTTGCGGCAGTTCTCCTCAAAACTGTCGGCGCTTCTCCGGGGATTTATGGCGGGGCGTTACGGTACAGACCGGCTGAATATGGTGATTCTCTGCGCCGGATTGGTGGCCAGCCTGCTGTCGGTGTGGACCCAGTCCCGGGGGCTGAATCTGATCTTTTTTGTCCTCAGCTATGGTCTGATGATCTGGGCTATTTTCCGCAGCCTGTCCCGGAACACCTACAAGCGGTATCTGGAAAACCGCAAGTTTTTACAGCTGGTTAACCGGGTAAAGGATCGGCAGAACCGATATTTCGACTGCCCCAAGTGCCGCCAGGTGGTGCGGGTTCCCCGAGGCAAGGGGAAAATCTCCATTACCTGCCCCCGGTGCAAGGAAAAATTTGTCCGTAAGACATGAAAACAAGTCCCCCGACGACCGTCGGGGGACTTTCCATGTGTCAAAAAAGCCTCGCAGAGTTTGCCCTCTGGAGGGCAAATAAAGTTCAAACCGTTTTCTGCCGGGGCATGTACCTAGCGGAAAACACTTCTCAGGATGCAAGTGTGAAATTTATCCCCCATTGGGGGACAAATTATGCGCGCAGCAGACTGCCAGAGTTTGTCGGAAAAGCCCGCAAGGGGTTTTTCGACAGTCTAAAGTCCCCCGACGACCGTCGGGGGACTTGCTTATTCTGTAGGCGCTGCTTCTTCGGCAGCGCTTTTTTTCACGCTGTCAATGCCGCTGAGACATCCGGCTTTGGAGGCGTAAGCGTCGGAAAGACCGATGATTTCTCCGTTTCTAGCCTTCAGCCGGAAGCGGAATTCCCCGGCTTTGTCCTGGTACAGCTCGAATTTGGGATTGGTAAGGGATTTGAAGTCTTCCTGGGTCTGGTTTTCCACCTTGGCAATGGGGGCGTTCTTCACGATGCTTTCCATACCCTTGCGGCAGGCGGCTTCGCAGGCATAGACCCCGGAGGTGAGAACTACCTGACCATTGGGAGCTTTCAGGTCAAATTTGACTCCGGATGAGACGGTGCGGATCACAAACCGGCTCATGGCTCATTCCTCGCTGACCGGCACGGACAGGGTTCCGGTGGTGATGACATAATCTTCCTCTTCCGGAGCATAGGCTTCCAGAGAAATCTCCATCCGGGTAATCTCTTCCAGGCTGGTAATGCCCAAATCCTCCAAAGGATACAGATACACGGTGCTCACGGCCCGGGTATCCTTGGGAAGGTTGCTCCACAGGGTGATCTCGGCGCTTTCGCCGTTGACACCGGAGTCAATGGTGTACACTTCCAAATCCTTACCAGTGTTGTTTTCCAGATAGAACAGCAAATCGCCATCGGCAAGGGATTCCGGGTCATAGGAAGCAGGTACATAGCACCGGTACACAATCCGCAGACCATGCTGGTTGAATAGCTCCGTACCCTGGTCGGCATCTGGCTGCACATAGTCCGGGTCATCTGCCAGCAGGGTAATGGGCTCGGTGAGATGGTAAGTCTCGTAGGTGTCGGTATTGTAGATATCCAGCCGGAAGGAGATTTGCTGAACGCTGTCAATTCCCGCATTGTCCAGATCCTCCTGATACAGGTAGAAATCGTCCTGTCCGGTATGACCCGGGGCGACCTCGCAGTACAAAGAGGCAGGCATGACATAGCCGTTGACGATCACATCGTCGACGGAAACGCACAGAGGTTCTCCTGAGCTATTCTGGACAGCCACTGGAAAATCCTGAAGATAAGCCTGCCCATCCTGCCGGTCTGCCACTACCCGCACCTGTCCGTCATCGAACAGCACCGTGCCGTTTGCCGGCAGGGTGGCATCTGGCTCCGGTTCCGGCTGGGGAGCAGATACGGAACTGAATTGGGAAAAAGAGTCCACAATCTGTCCAATCCCGCCCAAAATCGGCTCTGCAAGCCACAAAATTGCCAGAACCGCCAGTGCAATGGACAGACCGGATTTTTTCTTCCGGGGCTTCTGCTTTGGCGGTGTCCAGGTTTTGGCGGGCCGCTTGGGAGGGCAGGCGAAGGGGTTTTGCCGGGGAATGGGCTTGCGCACCGGCTCGTCGATTACCAGCGGCTCCCCTTCGTGGGTGTGCATGCCGTGGGCAATTTCTTCGGAAAAGTTTTCGTAAAGGCAGCTTTTGCAGCGTTTGCCATTGTATGGTGCGCCGCAGCTGGGGCAGCGGTATCTGGCCATAGACGTCCCTTCCTTCCTCTTTTTATGAAAGCATTATACCAAGTTTCCGCCGGAGCTGTCAATGCGCAAGAAAAAAATGCCGCCCCGGCACTTCACCGGAGCGGCAGGGAAATTAGTTTACCTTGACGGCAATTTTGGGAACTCTTGCCACCAGAACAGCAGCGATGGCAGTCAGAATCATTTCGGGAATCATGTACATTCCGTTGTAGACGATGGAATACACCAGACCCAGCACCCCGGGATTCAGGGAAGCCACCAGGCTTGCGCCCCAGGCGGGGAAGCCGTCCTGGGTGAAGAACCACTCAGCGTAGCTGCCGAAGAGGATGTAGCCGGAGAAAATGTGGCACAGATACCGGCAGCCCAGAGCCACCAGAGAACCGGCCATCAGGGCAGTGCCGGAATTGGAAATCTTGTCACGGAACAGACCGCCCAGGCCCAGCAGGGTGTAGGCCAGCACATAGTCCAGCAGGCACATCAGCACGGCGTTGAAGAGCATCAGGCCATCGCCGAAGTAACCGGGCTGGAAGGCGGCGGTGACCACATCGGCACCCATGGCCATCTGCACCAGGGAGTAGCCGAAACCGGCAATCAGACCCCACTTCACGCCGTGGCGGTAGGAGATCAGGACGATGGGCAGCATGCTCACCAGGGTCAGCTGGCCGCCGAAGGGCATGGGGGGGATGACGGCTCTGCCCACAAATTCCAGCACAACGGCCAGGGCGATGAGCATGGCGCTTTCGGTCAGACGTTTGGTTTTGTTGTTCATTGGGATTTCTACCTCCTGAAAAAAATGCCGCATTGCAAACCCGTCCAGGTGCAATGCGACACAAAGGTATCCCATATGTGCATCTTTCCCTCCGACGGTACTAGCCGTATCAGGTTCACGGGTCAGGGCCACCAAGCCCAATCTCAGCCGGATGCATCCGGCCCCCCGAAGACGTTCTTTGCGGTGCGAACTGCAGCTATTATAGCGCAAAAGCGACATTTGTCAAGAAAATACTGGGCAGAGTCGGTTCTTTCGACTCTGCCCAGGAAGGGTTATGCCATTTCCAGCGCCAGGGGCTTGCCGCCCAGAATGTGAAAATGCAGGTGCTGCACGGTCTGGCCGGCGTCGGCACCGCAGTTGCTTACCACCCGGTAGCCGCCTTCCAGCCCTTCGGCCTTGGCGATGGCGGGGATGACCTCGAAAATGTGGGCCACTAACTGGCTGTTGTCTGCCGTCACGGCGTTGCAGCTGTCCAGATGGGCCTTGGGCACCACCAGAATATGAGTCGGGGCCTGGGGGGCAATATCCCGGAAGGCAAAGACCAGATCGTCCTCGTAGACCCGGTTGGAGGGGATTTCCCCGGCGATGATTTTACAGAACAAGCACTGAGACATGGTACATTCCTCCTGATTTATAATCCAAAAATGTGAACACCCGTCAAACTGACGATGCCCATGATGATTCCCGCAAGAACTACACCCAGGGAAACGGCCAAGGTGGTGGACTTGAAGCCCATATCCAGGAAGGAAGCGGCCAAAGTGCCGGTCCAGGCACCGGTACCGGGCAGCGGGATGCCCACAAAGAGCATCAGGGCCAGAAACAGACCGCCCCGGCCTGCCCGCTGGGTCAGTTTGTGCCCGGCTTTTTCTCCTTTTTCCACACAGAAGGTGAAAAACTTCCCGATATATTTCTTATCCATGCCCCAGTGCAGAACCTTCCGGGCAAACAGGTAAATGATTGGCACCGGGAGCATGTTGCCAACGACGCAGACCAACAGTGCAGTAAAGTAATCCAGGCCCATGCCTACGGCGTAGGGAATGGCGCCCCGCAGTTCAAGCAGCGGCACCATGGATACCAGAAAGCACAGAAAATAATGTAGCAGCATGATTCTCTCCTCAAAACAAATTTCGTTGATTATATCATAGCCTAACCCGATTTGCAACGAAAAAACCAATCATTTAACAATTCTTAAAGGCTTAGCGGTTCATTACCCGCACCTGAATCCCTTCCAGCACATCCAGAGCTTTCTGGTGAAGCGCCGGGTCAAAGGAGGCGGTGCAGGCGGCATCTACCGTAACGGTGGCCTGGGGATACCGGCTTTGCAGCACCACGGCATTGCTCAGGACGCAGATGTTGCTCACCAGTCCCACCAGCTCAATTTCGTCAGCGCTTTCCGGCAGCACCGAAGCCACGGCGGGGTCAGAAAGGTCCATGCCGAAAGACAGCTTGTCAATGGCCGGGGCCTGCACTTCCGCCAGCGCCTGGGCGGTCTGGCCGTAGACCTGCCAGCCGGGGGTGCCCTTGACGCAGTGGACTACCGGCAGATTTTTCCCCTCCCGGGTGTCCAGATAGTTTGCAAAATGGGTGTCCCGGGTGAAAAAGACATGGCCTTTGCTGTAGGTGCGGATTTTGGCGGCGATTTTTTCATCCAGGGTTTCCGCACCGGGAAAGCCCAGGGCGCCGTCTACAAAGTCATTTTGATAGTCGATCACGAACAGATACCGGTTCATAACAACCACCCTTTCCTGATGAAGTGAGTTCACCATAGCAAAATTCCGGGAAAAAGTCAACGAAGCATTGCATCATCCGTCAGAATTTGCTAAAATAACCGGGAAAGAAAGGGTTCCTTCCTTTGAAGATTTTGATCCGCGGGAGATTGTGTACATGGCAAGCAGAGAAGATTGGATTGGGGTGTTTGACTCCGGCGTCGGCGGCATCAGCGTGCTGCGGCACTTGCGTCGGCTGATGCCCTGGGAGCGGTACCTGTATTTTGGGGATTCCGCCAATGCCCCCTATGGCAGCCGCAGCACCCAGCAGGTGCGGAAGCTGACACTGGACGCAGCGGAGCGTCTGTTCCGGGAAAACCGAATCAAGGCTCTGGTGCTTGCCTGCAATACGGCCACTGCTGCGGCGGTGGAGCAGCTGCGGCAGCAGTACCCGGACCGGATTATCATCGGTATTGAGCCTGCCTTAAAGGTGGCGGCGGATCACTTCCCCGGCGGACGGGTGGGCGTGATGGCCACGGAGGTGACCCTCCGGGAGGAAAAATTCGACCATCTGCTCCATCGTTTTGACGAAAACTGCACCGTAGCCAAAATTCCCGCTCCGGGGCTGGTGGAACTGGTGGAAGGGGGCAAGGCGGATTCTCCGGAGGCGGAAGCCCTGCTGACGCAGATTCTTTCTCCCTATCTGGGGAAGCTGGACGCTCTGGTGCTGGGCTGCACCCACTACCCCTTTGCGGCAAAGGCTATTTCCCGGGTGCTGGGGGAACAGGTTACCCTGCTGGATGGCGGAGAAGGCACCGCCCGGGAAACCCGGCGGCGGCTGGAAGAGCGGGGCCTGCTGGCAGAGCCTGAGCAGCAGGGCCAGGTGGAGATTCAAAACAGCGCCGGTAATCCCCGGCTGATTGCCCTTTGCCGGCAGCTTTTGGGGGAAGAAAACAGGGACGGAGGCAACATGTATGGAAAATAACATTCTGGTCATCGGCATCGCCGGCGGCACCGGCAGCGGAAAAACCACGCTGATGAATAACCTGATCGCCAAATTTTCGGATGTGGTGACCATTTTGAGCCATGATAACTACTATAAGCGCCACGACGAACTGACCTACGAGCAGCGCTGCCAGCTCAACTACGACGAGCCGGACGCCCTGGAAACGGACCTGATGGCCCGGCACCTGGACCAGCTGCGCCAGGGACAGGCCATCGACTGCCCGGTCTACGACTTTACCCTGCACAACCGCTCCGACGAAACGGTGCATATTGTGCCCAAAAAGGTGATTATTGTGGAGGGTATTCTGATTTTTGAGGATGAAGCCCTGCGCAACCTCATGGACATCCGGATTTTCGTGGATACCGATGCGGATGTACGGCTGTGCCGCCGGATCAAGCGGGACGTAAACAAGCGGGGCAGAACCCTGGAAAGCGTGCTGAGCCAGTACCTGGAAACCGTGAAGCCCATGCACGAAAAGTATGTCGAGCCCAGCAAAAAGTATGCCGACCTGGTGGTGCCCGAAGGGGGCAAGAATCTGGTGGCGCTGGATATGATTATGGGCCGCATTCAGCGGCACCTGGAGGAAGCATGACCTACGAAAGTTTGATTTTTGATATTGACGGTACGTTGTGGGATTCCCGGGCCCTGGTGGCGGAGGGGTACAACATTCAGCTGAAGCAGGAAGGACTGGAGCATCTATTCGTAAATGCGGAGATCTTCAAATCCCTGTTCGGCAAGGTGATGACGGAAATTGCCGACGTGATTTTTACTTCCATTCCTGCCCCGGAGCGCTACGCCCTGATGGATCGGTGCATGGATAGGGAAAACCGGTACCTGCAGGAAAATCCCTGTCATATCGGCTACCCTGGGGTAAAGGAAACCCTGGAGAAGCTGGCACAGAATCACCGCCTGTTCATCGTCAGCAACAGCCAGAAGGGCTACCCGGAACTGTGCATAGAAAAGCTGGGCTTGACCCCCTATATCACCGGGCACTTGTGCTTCGGCGATACCGGCACCAGCAAGGGAAAAACCATCCGCGCCCTGATGGAAAAATACAACATCCAAAACTGTGCCTATGTGGGAGATACCCAAGGCGATTACGAAGCCACCGTGGAAGCGGGGATTCCCTTCCTCTGGGCTGCCTACGGCTTCGGTACCCCTGAGCACTATGACGGGAAACTGCAGCAGATGGAGGATCTGCTGACATTGGCCTGAGGCGCCGGCGGCCTGGCTGCCGAGAAGGAAAGGACGTTTTTTATGATCGTATGCCCGTATAAGGATTTGCGCCGCTACGCTGCCATTATCCCCGGACTGGAGGAAGCCATGCAGGTCATTGACCGGCAGACAAACTGGACCCCCGGCGTTACCCAGCTGTCCGGCGGCAACCGGATTGTGGCCTCGGAAGGCACCACC
>USHP01000088.1 GCA_900554625.1 uncultured Eubacteriales bacterium
GATCTGCACTACGACCTGATGGGCTCCACCGACCCCCGTCTGAAGGTGAAAGTTTTGCTTGCCCAGGCATTGTTCGGCAACCCCGACATCGTCATGCTGGACGAGCCTACCAACAACCTGGACATTGAAGCCATCAACTGGCTGGAAGATTTCCTGCTGGACTTCCCCGGCATGGTCATCGCCGTGTCCCATGACCGCCACTTCCTGAACACCGTCTGCACCCACACCGTGGATATTGACTACGGCAAGATCAAGATGTACGTTGGTAACTACGACTTCTGGTACGAGTCTTCCCAGATGGTTCAGGCCATGATCCGCAACAAGAACAAGCGCAACCAGGAAAAGATCGAAGAACTGCAGCTGTTCATCCAGCGTTTCTCCGCCAACAAGGCCAAGGCCAAGCAGGCTACCGCCCGCCGCAAGCTCCTGGACAAGCTGACCGTGGAAGAAATGCCCTGCTCCACCCGGCGCTATCCCTTCGTCGGCTTCCAGCCCGAGCGGGAACTGGGCAAGGATGTGCTCACCGTTAAAGACGTATCCGTCACCGTGGACGGCGTGAAGCTGCTGGACAAGGTTTACTTCTCCGTAAACCGTACCGACAAGATCGCCTTCGTAGGTGAAAACGAGCTGGCCCAGACCGCCCTGTTCCAGATCCTCATGGGCGAGCTGAAGCCGGACGAAGGCAGCATCAAGTGGGGCGTATCCACCAACCGCAGCTACCTGCCCAAGGACAACACGCCCTACTTTGAAGGCAACAAAATGGAGCTGGTGGACTGGCTGCGGCAGTATTCTGCCAAGAAAGACGATGTCTACCTCCGGGGCTTCCTGGGCCGGATGCTGTTCTCCGGCGAGGACGTGTTCAAGAGCGTGGACGTTCTCTCCGGCGGTGAAAAGGTCCGCTGCATGCTGTCCAAAATGATGCTCTCCGGCGCCAACGTGGTGCTGCTGGACCAGCCCACCAACCACCTGGATATGGAATCCATTCAGGCTGTGAACAAGGGCCTGGAAGCCTTCCCCGGTGTGGTGCTGCTGGCATCCCACGACCACGAAATGCTGACCTCCGTCTGTAACCGTGTCATCGCCTTCCAGCCCGACGGCACCATTGTGGACCGCTACGGCACTTACGATGATTACCTGAATTATCTGGCTGAGCAGAAAAACAAATAATCCGAAAGGTTTGCGAATATGGAAAGAATTCTGGATATTATCACCGGAAAAATGCAGAAGGCCTTTTCCGATGCAGGCTACGATCCCGCCTTCGGCCGGGTGACGGTTTCCAACCGCCCTGACCTGTGTGAATATCAGTGCAACGGCGCTCTGGCCGCTGCCAAGCAGTACAAGTGCGCCCCCATTCAGATTGCCAAGGCTGTGGCCGAGCAGCTGGATGCCAAAGACTACGACCTGGTGGAGGCAGTGATGCCCGGCTTCATCAATCTGAAGCTCAGCGGTCTGTTCCTGCAGAACTATCTGGAGCAGATGCGCACCGCCGAAGGCTTCGGCATTGCCAAGCCCGGCACTGGCAAGACCATTGTGGTGGACTACGGCGGCCCCAATGTGGCCAAGCCTCTGCACATCGGCCACCTGCGCTCCGCCATCATCGGCGAGAGCCTGAAGCGGCTGTACAAGTTCTTCGGCTACAACGCCATCGGCGACATTCACCTGGGTGACTGGGGTCTGCAGATGGGTCTGATTATTGCGGAGCTGAAGCGGCGGCAGCCGGATCTTCCTTACTTTGACCCGGACTTCGCCGGTGAATACCCCACCCAGGCTCCCTTCACCATTTCCGAACTGGAGGAAATTTACCCCGCTGCTTCTGCCCGGAAGAAGGAAGATGAAGCCTTCGCTGAAGCCGCTCACACCGCCACCTTTGAACTGCAGCAGGGCCGCCGGGGCTACCGGGCGCTGTGGCAGCACATTATGAACGTGTCCGTGGCTGACCTGAAGAAAAACTACGAAAACCTCAACGTCTCCTTTGAAAGCTGGCTGGGCGAATCCGATGCCGATCCCTATATCCCCCCCATGGTTGCGGACATGAAATCCCGGGGGCTGGCTGTGGAAAGCGAAGGTGCCTGGGTCATTCCTGTTGCGGAGGAAACCGACAAGAAGGAAGTACCTCCCTGCATTCTGGTCAAGTCCGATGGTTCCGCCATCTACGCCACCACGGATCTTGCCACCATGATTCAGCGGATGCAGGATTTTAACCCGGATAAGATTCTCTACGTCACCGACAAACGCCAGAGTCTGCACTTTGAGCAGGTATTCCGTGCCGCCCGAAAGGCAGGCATTGTCCCGGAAACCACCCAGCTGGAGCACCTGGGCTTTGGCACCATGAACGGCAAGGACGGCAAGCCTTTCAAGACCCGGGACGGCGGAGTCATGCGCCTGGAGCAGCTGGTCAAGGATATGACCGACTTCGTCCGGGGCAAGGTTGTGGAAAACCAGATTGTGGCCGCCGAGGAAGTGGAGGACACCACCCGGAAAATTGCCATGGCGGCTCTGAAGTACGGTGACCTGTCCAACCAGCCCACCAAGGATTATATCTTTGACCTGGATCGCTTCGCCGCCTTTGAAGGCAACACCGGCCCCTACATTCTCTACACTATTGTGCGGATCAAATCCATTTTGTCCCGGTTCGGCAGCTGGGAGAGCTTGCCCATCCAGGCTCCTGCCAACCCTTATGCCAAGGATCTGATGCTTTCCATCACCAAGTTTGCCCCCGCTCTGGAAAGCGCCCTGGCTAGTTCCTCCCCCAACCTGATCTGTGCCTATATCTACGATCTGGCCGGCTGCGTCAACAAGTTCTACCATGAAACCCGGATTCTGGGTGAAGAGGACGAAGAAAAGAAAAACAGCTACATTGCCCTAATTGGCCTTGCCAAACGGGTTTTGGAGCAGTCTATCGATCTTCTGGGCTTCTCCGCTCCGGAAAAGATGTAACCCATATAAAAATAGCCTGACAGAAGGAACCTTCTGTCAGGCATTTTTTGTTACTGCATGGCTTCCAGCGCCAGGGCATTCTGGGTGTTATACAGCTGGGCATAGATGCCGCCGGTTTCCAGCAGCTGCTGGTGAGTTCCGCATTCGGTGATTACGCCATCGGAAATGGAGACGATCCGGTTGGCACTGCGGATGGTGCTGAGGCGGTGGGCAATAATCAGTGTGGTGCGCCCCTTGGCCAGAGCATCAAAGGCCCGCTGAATCTTGGCTTCCGTCACGGAATCCAGGGCAGAGGTTGCCTCATCCAAAATCAGGATAGGAGGATTCTTCAGGAAGATCCGGGCAATGGCAATGCGCTGCTTCTGTCCGCCGGAAAGCAGGGTGCCCCGTTCGCCCACATAGGTGTCAAACTTCTGGGGCATGGCCAGGATGTCGTCGTAAATTTCCGCCTTTTTGGCTGCCTCCACCACCTCTTCCATGGTGGCATCGGGCTTTCCGTAGCGGATATTTTCAAAAATGGTGTCAGCAAACAGGAATACATCCTGCTGCACAATGCCGATGTTTTCATGGATGCTGTGCTGGGTCACGCTGCGAAGATCCTGCCCGTCAATGGAGATGGAGCCGGAGGTGACATCATAGAACCGGGGAATCAGCTGGCACAAGGTGGATTTGCCCCCGCCGGAGGGACCCACAATGGCCACGGTTTCTCCGGGCTGCACCGTCAGGGACACATCATGCAGCACCGCCAGGTCACCGTCATAGGCAAAGGAAACTTTGTCCACCACAATACCGCCTTTGACCTGCTTTAGGGGCTTGGCATCAGGGCTGTCTTTAACGGTGGGCTCTGTAGCCATCACATCCACAAACCGCCGCAGTCCTGCAAAGCCGTTGGCAAACATTTCCGAGAAGTTGCTGAGCTTGCGCATGGGGTTGACGAAGGAGGCAATGTACAGATTAAAGGTAATCAGATCCCGGTAATCCATTTCTCCCTTCATCACATAGTAGCCGCCGAAACCGATGACCACCACGTTCAAACTGCAAAGAAAAAATTCAACGCTGCTGTGGAACATACCCATGGCCTTGTGAAACTCCCGCTTGGAAGTCTTGTAAATCTCATTGGCCGCGTTGAACCGGCTGCGCTCAATGTCCTCGTTGCCGAAGGCCTTGGCTGTGCGGATGCCGGAGAGGCTGCTCTCAATTTCCTGATTGATGTGTCCGGTTTTTTCCTTGGCGGCTACGGAGGCAATGCTCATCCGGCGGCGCATGGCCATGACCACCACCAGGAAAATGGGAATCATCAGCGCCACCATCACCGCCAGCTGCCAGCGGATGGAGGCCATTACCGCCAGAGCGCCGCAGATGGTCAGAAGCGACGTCAGCAAATCCTCCGGGCCATGGTGGGCCAGTTCCGTCAGTTCAAACAGGTCACTGGTCAGCCGGGCCATCAGCTTGCCGGTACGGTTGCTGTCATAAAAGTCAAAGCTCAGATCCTGCATGTGGCTGAACAGGTCCTTGCGAATGTCCGCTTCCACCCGGATGCCGAAGGTGTGGCCATAATAGGCCACAATATAATTGAGAAAAGAGCGCAGCACATAGCTGGCTATCACAGCCGCCATAATCACAAAAAACGTCCGATACATCCGGTTGGGCAGCATGTCATACAGAGCGCTGCGGGTCACCAGAGGAAAGGCCAGATCAATTACCGCAATGCCCACGGCACAGGCTACGTCAATGGCAAACAGCTTCTTATGATTTCCAAAATAGCGCAAAAAAATGCTCAGCGGTGAGCGGCGCTGATAATCCTTTGTTGTCATTACACATCCTCCTTTTTTCTCCCATTATACAGAAAATCGGGAAAGATGCAACCATCCCCCTTTGAAAAATCAGGATTTTATGTTATACTGCAAAAAACAGTTTCCAGGGAGGGTATGCTTTTGGAAATTCTCTATTCCGATGCCAATATCACCGTATGTATCAAGCCCGTGGGGCTGGATTCGGAGCGGGACGTCCCGGCCGAACTGATAGGTCAGCTGGGCGGCGAATGTTTTCCCATTCACCGCCTGGATCAGAATGTAGGCGGGGTCATGGTTTACGCCCGCACGAAACAAGCTGCTGCCAGTCTGTCCAAGGCTATCCAGGAAGGCACCATGGTCAAAGAGTATGTGGCTATGGTTCACGGTATCCCTCCGGAGAAGGGTGATTGGGAAGATCTTCTGTGGAAGGATTCCCGGAAAAACAAGGTGTTCGTAGTAAAGCGGCTCCGCGGCGGGGTAAAAAAAGCAAGGCTGGAATTTACCCGCCTGACCCAAGGGGAAACCAGTCTGGTTCGGATTCGTCTGCACACCGGCCGCAGCCACCAGATCCGGGTGCAGTTTGCCAGCAGAGGGTATCCGCTGGTGGGCGATCACAAATACGGGGCCAGAGATTCCTCCCCGGCCCCCATGTTATTCTCTTGCTGCATTTCCTTCCCTTATCAGGGAAAGCTCCGCCGTTTTGAGCATCTGCCGTCCTGGGCCTGAGCTCATCAGGCAGAGGCATATTTGCTCTTCCACTTTCCCGAGATCATCCGGGGCAGGAAGAAGCTGATGCGGCAGATCCAGTCGGCAACCATGGCAATCCACACGCCCACGGCGCCCATACCCAGAGACACGCACAGAATCCAGGACCCGGCAATCCGGAAGGCCACCATGGAACCGATGCCCACATACATGGTAAATTTCACATCGTTGGCAGCACGCAGGGCATTGGGCAGAACGAAGGATGCAGGCCACAGCAAAATGGCGCAGGAGGTATGAATCAGCACCAAGGTGCGTGCCAGTTCCACCGTTTCCTCCGACAGGGAGCTGTAGAATCCAATCAGCTGATCAACAAACAGGATAATCAGCACATTGCTTAAGCCCTGCATAATGTACGTCCAGATCATCAGCTTTTTGGTATAGTACTTGGTTTGTTCCACATCCCCGGCGCCCACGCTCTGCCCCACCACCGTTACCATGGCAAGGCCCATGGCCTGACCGATGATGACGCCGATGCTGTCTAAGGTGTTCGCCACCGCATTGGCAGAGGTCTGGGTGGTGCCGAACAGGGCAATCATGCTTACCACAATCAGCCGTCCCAGCTGGAAGAATGCGTTTTCAAAGGCAGAGGGCACACCAATGCGCAAAATGTTTCCCATCATCCGCCGGTCCACGCTGCCCAGGTATGCCTTTTCCAGGCTCAGCTGCTGGCGCTTGTCGCAGGCCAGCGCCAGAATCACCACTGCCGCCACCATTCGGGAAACCAATGTGGGAACCGCCACACCGGCAACCCCCATTTTCAGCATGAAAATGCAAAAGGCATTTCCAACCACGTTGATGGCGTTCATCAGCAGACTGACCTTCATGGAGATTTTGCTGTTTCCCACGCTGCGGAAAATAGCAGCTCCGGCATTGTACAATGCAATGAAGGGAAAGGACAGCGCCGTAATCCGCAGATAAATCAATCCCGCCTCCATCACCTCGTCAGAGATGCTGCCGAAGAACAGCCGCATGACTCCCCGGGCAAATAGCAGGCACAGCACCGCAGCTGCCAGGCCAGTGGTACCGGACATCAGCACCAGCTGGGCAGCGCTCTGCCGGGCCTTTTCCTGCTGCCGGGCACCCAGAAACTGGCTGGTCACCACAGCGCCGCCGGTAGCGAGAGCGGCAAACAGTGTCAGGACTACTGTGTTAATCATATCCACCAGGGAAACACCGGAAATCGCCGCCTCACCCACAGTGGAAACCATCACACCGTCGCACATGCCCACCAGAATGGTCAGGGCCTGTTCTACAATCAGAGGAATCATCAGTCTGACCAATGCCCGGTCAGAGAAGAGTTTTTGCTGCATTATCGTTCCTTCTTCGTTTTTTCCTCTTACTATAGCATTTCATTTTGGGATTTTCAACGCAAAAAATCAGGCCGCCCGGTTTCGGGCGGCCTGAACATTTGTTATGCCATGGCCAGTTCTCCATCCACAGCATCCACCGTAACGGTGCTGCCGGGGGTAATGTCGCCTTTGAGCAGGCGCTTGCTGAGCATGGTCTCCACAGTATGCTGGACATACCGGCGCAGCGGACGGGCACCATACTGGGGATCGTAAGAGGCATCCACAATGGCCTCCTTGGCACGCTGAGTCAGCTCGCAGCGAATCTGCTGATTTTCCAGACGGCTGTTCAGCTTGTCAATCTGCAGATCAATGATCTTGGTCACATTCTCCTTGGTCAAAGGCTTGTAGAACACAATCTCATCCAGGCGGTTCAGGAATTCCGGCCGGAAGGACCGGCGCAGCAGAGCCTGAACCTGAGCCTTGGCCTGCTCGTCGATGGTGCCGTCGGCATTGACGCCGCCCAGCAGGAATTCCGAGCCGAGGTTGGAAGTCAGAATCAGAATGGTGTTCTTGAAGTCCACGGTTCTGCCCTGGGAGTCGGTGATTCGACCATCATCCAGAACCTGCAGCAATACGTTGAACACATCCGGGTGGGCCTTTTCCACCTCGTCAAACAGCACCACGCTGTAGGGCTTGCGGCGAACAGCCTCGGTCAGCTGACCGCCTTCTTCATAACCCACATATC
>USHP01000089.1 GCA_900554625.1 uncultured Eubacteriales bacterium
ACTCTGCAATTGGCTGTCCGGGAAATGGCAGAACTTGCAGCTTCGCCTGAAGAAGGAGAAAGTACCGGAGCAGGACGTGCCGGAGCAGCCCAAAGTGGAAACGCCGCCGAAACAGCCTCGCCCCCGTACATTCTGGGGTTGGATCAAGGACTTGAATCGGCGGCTATGGGGTATGATCGGTGCCCTGTTTGCCTGGGCTACCCGAGTAGCAAAGGTTCTGTGCCGGTGGGCCTGGAATTTTGCCCTGGTGTGCGCTGCGGTGCCCGTGGTGTGCGCCGTAGGATTTTTCCTGGTCTGCACCGGTACCCTGGGAGTGCTGCTGGTGCAGGGATATCCGGCACTGGGCCTGCTTCTGGGAAGCATGGGCATCGTGCTGTGCGGCTGCGGCGTGCTGGTTTTTGCCTGCACCCTGATTTGGAAGAAACCGAACAACATGCACAAGGAGGTGGGCGACCATGCGTAAACTGCGTCTGACTGCCCTGATTCTGGTATTTCTGGGCTTGCTCATCGGCGGCGTGGGCGTCGGGATCTGCTTCGTGGAAGCGTCCAGCTTTACCTATGGGGAAGGCTCCCGGCTGAATATGACCGTAACCGACACCGTCACCCGCCGTTTTTCCCTGGACGATGAAGAAAAACTGATGGGATTTGAATCCTGGAATATGCCCACCGCCCCCGAAGCAGAAGTCCCCCAGGTGGAAACCAATGCCAAGCTGGCACCGGGAACCGTTCAGGTGGATGTGGAATATCGGGCAGTACCGGGCTGCACCGTGGATATTTGGGCAGGCTACTATGGCGATCAGACCGCAATGGTTCACGCCTCTCCCAGCGCTGGAGTGGAAGCCGTTCTGTATGCCAAGGACCAGATTCTGTCCGACATCAAAAATCGCCAGATTGGGGATTATCAGTGGGCGGAAATCACCGGCATCACCTTTACCATCAACCCCACCGACCGGGACAGACTGGATCTGAGCCAGTACGCGGAGTAAACCGAAATTCCGGAAGTTACTGGCGGGTATAGATGCACTGGCCGTCCTTCCAGGTTTGCAGAACCTGAATGCTTCGTAAGTTTTCTGCCGGGATTTCCAGGGGATTTTGGCTCAGGATTACGAAATCCGCCCGCTTTCCCGGGGCCAGAGTGCCCTTGTCCTTCTCTTCAAGATACTGATAGGCAGCGTTGACCGTGATCGCTTTCAGGGCATCCAGCACGGGAATCTGTTCTTCCCGTCCCAGTACCATACCGCCCCGGGTTCGACGGCAGCAGGCGCACCACAGCGTTTCCAGCATGTCCGGCTGAATCACCGGGGCGTCCTGGTGGAAGGTGATGGGAATGCCCTGTTCCAGTGCGCTGCGGGCAGGGCTGATCCGGCTGGCCCGTTCCATGCCGAAATTCTTCACATGGATATCGCCCCAGTGGTACACATGGGCCACAAAGAAGGAAATCATCGCTCCCAGCGCCGCTGCCCTGGGCAGCTGATCCAGGCCCATCAGCTGGCCGTGGACAATCACCGGCCGCAAATCTTTCAGCTGGGGATATTCCCCTTCTACCGCTTCCAGGCAGGATAAAAACTGCTCCGCCGCTGCATCACCGTTGCAGTGGGCCAGCAGTTGGGTTTCCTGCCTGGCTGCTTTTTCCATGGCCTGCTTTACCGCATCATCGGTCATGGTGCCGTATCCCCGGTAGTCGCCGCCGCAGGCGTAGGGCTTGCGCATCCAGGCTGTCCGGCCCTGGGGAGAGCCGTCCAGGAAGATTTTCATGCCCCCGATGCGCAGATGGCGGCTGGCTTTGCCCAGTTCCTCCTGGGCCTGGGGGTAAGTGTCCGGGTCGGGGTAGGCCACCAGATCCAGCTTCAGCAGCTTCCGGCCCAGCAGCATGTGATACAGCGGCAGCAGCTCCCGGACGATCATACCGTCCTGAATGGTGGTGATACCGTAGGAAGCGTAGATGTCCTGAGCCTGGGCATAGGCCTGGAGCAGCTGCTCCGGGGGCGCCATGGGGATTTTCTTCAGGTAGGAAACGAAGGCGTTTTCTTCCAGGTATCCGGTGAGCTTGCCGTCCTTGGTTTCAATCCGTCCGCCCTCCGGGGCTTGGGTCTGAGGGGTGATGTCCAGGGCTTCCAGGGCCAGACTGTTCAAAAAGCCCATATGTCCGGACTTGTGGTGAATGACCAGAGGATTTTTAGGAGCAAAGCTGTCCAGCTGTTCCAGCGTCGGGAAGGGCGGGGCTTTGTCATAGTCCCGGGCGGTGACCCACTGGCCGGGGGCGGGCTTGTTCTGTTCCAGGAACTGCCCAATCCGGCGGTGCATTTCCTCCACCGTATCCGCTCCGTCCAGAGAAATCTGAAGCTGGGCGCTGGCCATCTGGGAGAAATGACTGTGAGCATCGATAAATCCGGGCATCAGGGTAGCGCCATGAAGATTCACCTCTTCGCAGCTGCCTGCCAGGGACCGCATATCCGCTTCCGAGCCCACTGCCAGGATTTTGTCATCCTCCGCAACCAGGGCCTGGGCATACAGATTTTCCTCCATGGTCAGGATATTGCCGCCATAAAACAATGTTTTCATAATCTGCACCTCACATCTTTGGTTTGTTCCTTCCGTGAAATCTGCCGTTTCCTCTATCTTACCCATTATTTCCAAAATAAAGAAAAACATCCCAAAAGCGCAGAAAGCTTTTGGGATGTAACTTCGTCAATCAGTCAGCGACGTAGGGCAGCAGGGCGATCTGACGGGCACGCTTGATGGCGGTGGTCAGGTCACGCTGATGCTCAGCACAGGTACCGGTGGTACGGCGGGGCAGAATCTTGCCGCGCTCGGACAGGTAACGGCGGAGCTTAGCGGTGTCCTTGTAATCGATGCTGGTCACCTTATCCACGCAGAATGCGCAAACCTTCTTGCGCTTGCGGGGACGCATACGCTGTTCGTTAGCCATGGATTTTCCCTCCTTGTAAGCGTTGTAGAAAAAGTTCAGTAGAAGTTAGAAGGGCAGCTGGGCGTCATCGTCCTCCAGCATAGCGAAATCCGATGCCGGAGCGGCTGCGGGGGCGCTGTAGCCACCGTAGTTAGGAGCGGGAGCACTGCCGTAGCTGGGAGCAGAATAGGAGTTTCCATTGCTGCCGTAGCTGTTGTTGCCACCGTAAGCGTTGCCGCCATAGGTGTTGTTGCCGCTCTCGCTGCTGCGCTTGCTGTCGCCGAAGTAGACATTGTCCGCAACGACTTCTGCAGTGCGACGCTTGTTGCCATCTTTGTCGGTCCAGCTGCGAATCTGGAGCCGACCGGAAACCACGATCATGGAGCCTTTGGTGAAATACTTGGAGACAAACTCTCCGGTCTGACGCCAGGCAACACAATCAATAAAATCGGTTTCCCGCTCGCCGCCGTCTCTGCCGCCGAAGTCCCGGTCGACAGCTACGCTGAAACTGGCAACGGCAATTCCGCTGCCGGTACGGCGAAGCTCAGGGTCACGGGTCAGACGACCCATGATAACAATGTGGTTGAGCATGGATTACTCCTCCACAGCAGTGGTCAGGCAGCGCATAACGCCTTCGGTGATCTTCATCACACGTTCCAGCTCTGCGGGGAACTCGGGCTTGGTTTCCATGTTCATCAGAACGTAGTAGCCTTCTGCCATGTCGTTGATGGGGTATGCCAGACGACGCTTGCCCCACTCATCGATGTTGGTCAGAGTACCCTCCGCCTCCACCATTGCCTTGAACTTTTCCACAAGTGCTGCAGTGCCCTCCTCGCCCAGGGTGGGGTCGATGATGTAGAGCACCTCATACTTACCGGTGATCTTAGCCATGTTGATTGCACCTCCTTTTGGACTTTTGGCCCCCGGCGCCGCCGGGAGCAAGGATTTGTCCGCGCCATTGGCAGACCATTTTATTTTATCGGAATATATGCCGATTGTCAAGTACTTTTTCCGGAATTTTCCGGTTTTTCCCCGGATGATTTCCAAAGGGCGGCATCCGTTGCCGGATACCCGCTTCGACAAAAAGTGGTTGCTTTTTTCCTTTCCCTCTGCTATAATACCAGCACATGCAGGATTCGTATATCGGTAATACAACGGCTTCCCAAGCCGTGAAGGCGGGTTCGACTCCCGTATCCTGCTCCAGACAAGAAAAGGCCACCCTACGGGGTGGCTTTTTCTTGTCTGGAAGTAAGCCCACCGGAGGAACGGCAATCGACTCCCGTACCGGGCAAGGCCCGGTGCGAATGCGCTGCAGATATTTTCCGTTGACCGGGATTCCCACCCGATAACAGGGCCGCATTTATTGCTTTGATGTGCAGAAAAAAGGCCACCCTGACGGGCGGCCTTTTCTAGGTTACTTCATAAATTTATCAATGGCCTGGCACAGGTCGTCAATGGCGTCCTGGTCTCCGGCGGCGACGGCATCCACCATACAGTGGCGCATGTGGTCTTTGAGAATCACCTTGCCGGTATTGTCCAGAGCCGAGCGCACTGCCGCCAGCTGGATCAGCACTTCCGAGCAGTCGTGCCCCTCCTCCACCATCCGCTTGACCTTCTCCAAATGGCCAATGGCCCGGGACAGCCGGTTGATTACCGCCTTCTGGTTCTCGTGGACATGGTTGTGGGAATGGGCAATGCCATGGGCATGGAGGTATTCATGATCCATATGGGTATGCTCGTGATGATCGGACATGAACATCACCTGCTTTCTGACAATTTTTCCTGGCTATTATACCCGGATTTTTCCATTTTGGCAAGCCCCACCGGGGGATATTTCCCGGAAAATAAATACTTTGACAGAATCGCGTCAAGCGAGTATAATAGGGAAAAAACCAAAGGAGGAATTGCAATGCACATCCACGAAGATCACATTGCCGGCGGTGCTCCTCAGCACGAGCATCCTCATACCCATGAACACACCCACGAGCACACCCATGACGGTGTTGCCCATACCCATCCGCATGAGCACACCCATGAGCATGACCATGTACACCCCCATGACCACGACCATCTGCACGATCATGCCCATCCCCACGACCATTCCCATGGCTGCGAGGGTCAGTGCGCCGGCTGCCAGGGCAGCTGCGAGCACACTCCCATGGAAGAGCTGACCGCCCTGATGAAGTATATGGTGGGCCACAACGCCGCCCACGCCAAGGAATTGGCAGATCTGGCTGGCAAGCTGGAGGATGCCGGCAACCATGTAGCCTACGAGCAGGTTATGGCTGCGGTATCTGATTTTGAAAAGGGCAATATGCGTCTGAGCGTGGTTCTGAGCAGCCTGGACGTCAAGTAAGCGAGGAAAAAGTCTATGTGTCTTTCTACTGTATATAAGAACAGCCTGACCCCTGAGACGGTGATGATGCGTAACGTTATGCGCATTGAGTGCAAGGACGGCATGGTCATCCTCACTGATCTGATGGAGCGCCAGATGGCCATTGAGGGCACTCTGGAAATGGCAAACCTGGTCGACGGCGTGGCCGTTGTGAAAGAGGCAGCCGTGTAACAAGCGACCTTTCCGGGCGGAGAAATCTGCCCGGATTTTCTTTCAAAAAATAAATGCAAATAATTCTTATTTTCTTCTTGACAAAGTTCAATGGACATGCTATACTCATCTCGTAAATAAGAATCAATCACAAATCACACGACAGGAGGTGTCTATGGAAGGATCTACCAAGCAGTTCCGCAAACGCAACGCCATTCTCGCCTGCCTGCAGCAAACCCACGCACACCCCTCGGCGGAGATGGTTCACGAAATGCTTCAGAAGACCCATCCGGACATTTCTCTTGCCACGGTGTACCGGAATCTGGCCTGGTTCAAAAGCCAGGGCATGATTCAGAGCCTGGGTACGGTCAATGGCATCGAGCGCTTCGACGCAAATACAGCGCCCCATGTCCACTTTGTCTGCACCGGCTGCAGTGCGGTCATCGATCTGCCCCAAATCGCAGTTCCCCACTCTCTGGAAGCCGACACGGAAAAATACGCCGGATGCCGGGTCCAGGGCTGCCTGCTGACCTTCACCGGTCTGTGCGGCAGCTGCGCAAATTCCTGAAATCCCTGAAACATCAAAAATTATATTATTGGAGGAAACAAGTATGAAGAAGTTTGTCTGCCCCGTCTGTGGTTACGTTTACGAAGGCGAAAGCATCCCCGAAGGTTTCAAGTGCCCCGTCTGCAAGGTTGACGGCTCCAAGTTCAAGGTCATGGAGACCGACAAGCTGGCCGCTGAGCACGAGTATGGCATCTATGCCAAGACCGTGAAGAACAACCCCGACATCTCCGAAGAGGACAAGAAGTTCATCTTCGAGCAGCTGATGGCCAACTTCAACGGTGAGTGCTCCGAAGTGGGCATGTACCTGTGCATGGCTCGTATCGCTCATCGGGAAGGCTACCCCGAAATCGGCCTGTACTGGGAGAAGGCTGCCTACGAAGAGGCTGAGCATGCTGCCAAGTTCGCCGAGCTGCTGGGCGCTGACCTGGAGCCCAACATGAAGGCTACCACCAAGGACAACCTGGCATGGCGTGTTGACTGCGAGTTCGGCGCAACCCAGGGCAAGTTCGATCTGGCCGCCTGCGCTAAGAAGAACGGCCTGGATGCCATCCACGACACCGTCCACGAGATGGCTCGTGACGAGGCTCGCCACGGCAAGGCACTGAAGGGCCTGCTGGAGCGCTACTTCAAGTAAGCATGATATGCGGGGCGGCTTCGGCCGCCCCACTTTTTTCCCGAAAGGAGTTTCCCATGATAACATGGAAGGAAGAGGGTTTCCTGCCGGTTGCCAAGGCAGAGAAGGAAGGGGACTACATCTGCCCCATCTGCCACAAGATCCTCCACCTGGAGGCAGGCCAGACCATCCCCCTGTGCTGCGGCAAGCGCATGGAGCCCCTGGACTGAAACGCCCGGAAGGGCAATGCAGTTCCGGTAAGAAAAACGATGAAATAAGCTGCACAGGCTTTCTTTCTGCAAAAACCCTGCCTTGACGCTTTACAAGGCAGGGTTTGCTTGCTATGATGGTGGCAAACACAGGCGGTGCTTTGCCGCCGGATTTCAGGAGGGAACAGGATATGACTAAGGTAATCATTGATCCCGGCGTCTGCGGTCTGCCCACCCGGGTCAGCGCTGTAACCGACGAAGATCAGCAGGAAGTAACGCTGGAAGTGGTTTCCGGCTGTGAAGCGGTGCGGCGGATGTTCGATGCACTAGGCAATACCTTCGACGCATTTGAGCTGTGCCTGGGCAAGCCCGGCACCGGAGAACTGTACCAGTATGCAGCAGAGCATTTCCCCGGACACTGTTCCTGTCCGGTGATTGCCGGAATCATCAAGTGCGCCGAGGCCGAATGCGGCCTGGCCCTGAAAAAAGAAGCATCCATCCGGTTTGTGGAAGAATAAGAAACGGCAGGGAGTAACATTCTCCCTGCCGTTTTATTAATTGCTTACAACACACTGGCCGCAGCCGTTGCTGCCCACGGCTACCAGGGTGCCGTCGGAGCGCAGGCCCAGGGTATGGTAC
>USHP01000090.1 GCA_900554625.1 uncultured Eubacteriales bacterium
AATCGGTCATTTTTACCATTTGGAACAGAATGGAGTTATTTATTCAGAGATTCCTAAGAAGAATATCATCCTTCAGGGCGCACCCGGTGTTGGTAAGACCTTTGCTGCAAAGCGTCTGGCATACTCAATTATGGGAGAGAAGGATGAAAGCCGTATCGAGTTCGTGCAGTTCCATCAGAATTATTCCTACGAGGATTTCATGATGGGATATAAGCCTGTGAACGATGGCTTTGAGTTGAAGTACGGTATTTTCTATCGCTTTTGCCAGAAGGCAGCCAACCAGCCAGATAAGGATTTCTTCTTTATTATTGACGAAATCAACCGTGGTAACATGAGTAAGATTTTTGGTGAGTTGCTGATGCTGATTGAGCGTGACTACAGAGGCACCAAAGCAACACTTGCCTACAACGGCATGACTTTCTCTGTGCCGAAAAATCTGTATATCATCGGTATGATGAATACAGCCGACCGCAGCCTTGCTATGATTGATTATGCTCTGCGCCGCCGTTTCAGTTTCTTTGACATTGAGCCTGGTTTTGAATCTGCTGGGTTTATGAAGTATCAGCAGGGACTGAATAATGAAACCTTCTCGTTGCTGGTTTCCAAGGTTCAGGAACTGAATAAGGAAATCACGCTGGATAAGTCCCTCGGCAAGGGCTTCTGCATTGGCCACAGCTATTTCTGCGGTCAGACGGAATGCTCCGAAGAATGGATGCAGGCCATCGTGGACTACGATATTTTGCCGATGCTGAGTGAGTATTGGTTCGACGATATGAATAAGCTGCAGCGTTGGGAGAACATTTTGCGTGGTGTATTTCAATGATTAAGGATAAAAGCATATTCATAAAAAACATTTATTATATGCTGTCCTATGCCTTCACCACCTTGACCCCAACCCAAGATGATGAGATAGCCGCAGAGGAATTTGATAACATTCACAATCTCTTTGCGGCGATTCTCGCCAAGGGCATCGGTCAGCAGCTGAAACAGGGCTTATATCGTGAGTATCTGAACCGCAAAGAAGATATGCCCGTTATGCGCGGGAAAATCGATATGCCCGGAACTATAAAAAACAGATTGGCTCGAAAACAGGTTCTCACCTGTGAATATGATGAGTTGTCCGAGAATAATCTTCTCAATCAGATTTTGAAAACAACCGTTATGCTGCTGATACGTCACGCAAAAGTGGATTCAGAGTACAAGAGCGATCTGAAGAAGGAAATGCTGTTTTTCTCCGAGGTGGATACCATTGAGCCAGCGTCTATAAAATGGACAACCATTCGCTTCCAAAGAAGCAATCAAAGCTATCGAATGCTCATTAGTCTGTGCCAGTTTATTTTGGAAGGTATGCTTCTCACTAACGACCAGGGTGAATATAAAATGGCTTCTTTTGTTGATGAGCAGCGGATGTGCTGCCTTTATGAGAAGTTCATTCTTGAATACTTCAGCAAGCATTATCCTGCCTTGGATGTTCGTGCCTCGCAAATTCCGTGGGCATTGGATGATGGCATCGGCACTATGTTGCCTGTAATGCAGAGTGATATAACCCTGAGTATCGGCAACAAGGTATTAATAATCGATGCTAAGTATTATGCTCACACAACGCAGGTGCAGTACGATAAGCACACGCTGCACTCGAACAATTTGTATCAGATTTTCACTTACGTCAAGAACAAGGACTCCGAATTTGGTGATAAGCCGCACGAGGTTTCCGGTATGCTGCTATACGCACAAACTGACGAGGCAATTCAGCCGGACAACACTTATATGATGAGTGGCAATAAAATCAGCGTGAAGACGTTGAATCTGAATTGCGATTTCTCGGAAATTGCTGCTCAGTTGAATGCGATTGCAGATAATTTTATGAAATGATGGGAGGTGTACCTCAGTGGCAGATATGAAGCAAATCCGCGAATTTGCTGTCAAGTGGTATGACAAATTCAGAGATAAGAAAACCAACTATATCGAATTGGTAGACCACTATATGGCTGATGATTGTGAGGCTCTTGGCTTTGTAATGGACTGCGGTCACGCCTTTTCTGAAAAGTACGGTAAAGCCGCAAATGACTTTGAGGTACTGGAACGCATCATTGGTGAAATAACCGATATTCCGTTGCTCGGCTCGGCTATCTACTCTCAGTGGCGTTATTTCAATCATTGGGCATATTCCGGTGAGGAAATTCTGGAACCGCAGAACCGTGCGTGGTTTACAATGGCTCTGTCCCGCTTAGGTGAATTGGCAGACTGTCAGCTTAAGCAGTTCAAAGGCACACCGCAGAAGGTACGCATCGTTTCCAATAACATCTGCTACGGTCCGGCACCGGAACCGAATGACGAGGTCGAACAACACATCACCATCAACACGGACGGTCGCGTGTGGTTCTCGGCATATATTTTTGGAACTGTATACAGCGGTCACGAAAAGTCCAGAAGCAAGATTTATAAAATCGAAAAGGACACCGCTGCCAAGGTGCTGAACAGTATCGCGCGGTATTTCAGCACAGAGTACATTGAGGTGTTCGCTACCGACATCGGTGAATGGGAGATGGAACTCACCAACACTGATGGCGAGGTTTATAAATACCGTGGTTCGCTGATTGCGGACTTTGAGGTGGACGGTGTTGACCTATCGGATATGGTGCGTGAGGCGCTCGAAATGGATGACCTCTATGTATTTGATGGCAATAACAAGCCGGACAGAGTTGACCGTGTCACCATCGATTATCACCGTATTACCAAGATTAAGCCGAAGCAGCCAATCTCCGAAACTGTTAAATATGTAACTTGGGACTACACCGAAAGATTGGTTCTTGACCGCGAAAGTGAGACCTTGGAGCATATTCAGAATATCGGTAGCGGATGCGTGGTGTCCAGAAAATACTATGTCCAGGGTGGCATTGGGGGTTTGCTCGATGACATTGATGCCGATGACCTGTTCGGTGAGGTTGAGGGTAACCCAGATGATGTGGTGGATAATCCACTTGAAACCAAGGATTACACCATCACCGTAGACTTTAAGAAAGGGCCACAGCGCGTTATCCAGGGAACATACGATAAGAAGGCTCTGCCGGAGTTCTGGGGCGATTTTGCCGACTCCGTATGGCAGTTTATGCGTTTCTATGGAATGGGTGAAATACTCGATCCTGCGGTCTACGAGAAGGTCAAGCGCCGCAGAACCGATTATATTTACTGTAGCGTGGAATTTGATGAGGGCTACAAAAGCTATTACTACATTGCCGACGAGGACAATATTTCCGTTGGAGATTATGTGATTGTACCCGTTGGCAAGGATAACCACCATTCTGTAGCAGAGGTCGTAAAGGTGGAATATTTCGCAGAGGAGGATGTGCCTCTGCCACTTGACCGAACCAAGCATATTATCCGCAAATGCACGGATGAAGATATTGACCCACCATTGGATCAGAAATGACGACATGAATTATACCCAGTCATACTGATTGGGATATAGGAGGCAAGCTATGTTTTATGAACCTAAAACGCTAATTATCGTTTACAAAGACGAGATGCTTGCTAACCAGACGTTGCTCAGGTCGATTTTCGGCATCCCCAGCTGTACAATGCCGGATTCGTTGTACTTCTCGACTAGCTTCTGCTTGCACACGCTCTGGAAATGCTCCATGCCAGTGATAATCATTTCGGCGCCTCCCGTTACTCTTCGTAGATGATTGTCAGACCGTAGGCCTTGGCAGCTTCATGTTCAATCCGGCAGCCACGGGCATTCTCCCAGCCCTTGCAGAAATAGGCCGCATGGCACAGACTCATGTTTTCCAGGGACTTGGCCAGGAAGCACAGAGGAATCTGGACAACCCCGCGGGCGGCCATGCTCTCTTTGCTGTACCATTCATCGGTGAACAGGGTGTTCACGATCTCATAGCCCCGGGCTTTCAGGGCGGCGATTGCTTTTTCTCTGGTTGCGACGATTTCCTCTTGTGTCTTTCCAGCCATCGGCTGGCTCAGCATTGCTTTCATATTGCATTCCTCCAAACGTTTTCATGGTGTTTTATTTTTTCAGCCAGGCGCTTTCAAAAGCACCCCGGCTTGTTTTCCGATACCCCCACCCCGGTCTTTTTTTCTCTCTCGCCTATATATAGTATTATTTATATATATAATATAATAATATATATACTAGTCTAAAGATTTACTACAATCTTAGATATTTGAATATCTTAGATTATCTCTTATGCACTCAATGTTTTTCAAAACGCTACGTTCGACTGCTGATGTGCCTCGTCCGGCATTCTGCAAAGAAGCGCGCGATAGAGATACGGGCCAAAGGTCAAAGGGGAAAGGGTGGATGTGTGATATATATCTATACCTGCGTAACATGATGCGCCCGTTTTTCCGCTACCCCGGGAGGGGGGTCGCTCGATAGATGCCTTGTTGATGGTCGCGTGTGCAGCCCAGGCCCGCGGGGGTTGATTGCCTGCGCCCAGGCCCTGGCATTGTTGCTATTGCTTATGCATTGCTTATCAATCAGGTAAAAGCATTGCCCCGCAACACATGACGCTTGATAGGGTATCAAGCTATGTTGCCATTTCCTCGGCTTCCTCTGCCGATCCTGCGAACTCTATCCGCAGCACCGCACCATCACCGCCGATCTCTTCCGGGTCTGGCTCCAATGGGTTGACTGTCAAGAGGTGCTTTGCCAGTGCCTGTTGCTTGACTGCCGTCTGGCACATCATCGCCCGGCACTCGGTATAGAACACCTCCAGCATCTGGGCCCTTTCATAGTATGCATTGCGCCCCCTACTGGTATCCTTCCCTCTCTGATAACATTCCCTGACAATCGCCGGGGAATAACCCAGGAAAGCACAGAAGGCATCCCATGTCACCATACCATGCTGGCCCTTGCCGTACTCTTCCCGAAACTGCTTAACCTTGGCTTCCAGCTGCTTGTCAGAAAGCCGGAACGCCAAACCATTACCGGAATTACTATTGCCAGCCAACGGAAAACACCCCCAAACTCTGAACATTTCCTATAAGTTGTAATATTGCAAACTCTTGGCCTTTTGTCAAGCCCTGGCGGGACATTTTAGGCCATATATAGATAAATAATACCGTGTAAGGTCCTGGGCTGTCCTACATCGTCCTGGTTGGCTCTGTCGTGGCGTGGCCTTGTTTATCTGGCCTGATTTACCATGCCACAAAATAAGGCCAGAAAAAGGGGAGCAAAAAATATTTGGTTTTGGGGCTTGACATATGGGATGCCCCATGATATACTAGCAGCACAACAGGGAACCGCAAAGGAGGTGGCCACAGTGAAAGACCACTACACCAAGTCCCGTTGGGAGCAAGAAAACGTCATCCGTGTGACGGTTAAAGTCAACCGCAATCAAGATCCGGATCTGTTTGACCTGCTCACTAAATCCACCAGCAAATCCGGCACCATCCGGGAACTGCTGAGGGAAGCCATTCAGCGCAAGAAGTAAAAAAGACCCGGCGGCCGTTACCAGCGGCCACCGGGTCAGACGGGGAAGGTGTTACCAGCACCAGCCCCAACGCTCACCCCGTAAGTTACCACACAAACAAGAGGAGCAACGACATTATACCTCCTCTTGCCCTGAAAATCAAGAGGAGGATTTTTATATGGCATACTTTGTAAATTGCAAGACCCTGGACGAACTGAAGAAGCAGTACCGCCACCTGGCGAAGGATAAGCAATAAGAGAGCATGAACCAGTATGATTCCAAAATAAAAAAATAAAAAAAGTTCCGGGTTTCCACCTTTTACAGTAGAAACCCGGTTTTTATGGTCCGAGTGTCGAGATTCGAACTCGAGGCCTCTTGAACCCCATTCAAGCGCGATACCAAACTTCGCCACACCCGGATATTTACTTGCGTCTCCCGACGACTTCGATATATTAGCACACTTTGCCGAAAAATGCAAGCATTATTTTTCATTTTTTAAAAAAATTTTTTCCTCCACAAATCCATCTGTACTTTGCGGATTTGTGGAGGATTTTCCTGCATTTTTCCAATTATTGTGCCGGTTTGTAGAAATAGATTCCGGAGCCAGACAGGCAAATCTTTTCCGGATGGGATGCCTGAGTGGCTTCCGCTGTCAGATTCATCAGGCTTCTGGTTGCCGATACCACATGTACCTTAACAATCACGCTTTCACCGGGCATGAGGGGGCGGTGATAATCAATCTCCATCTGCACCGTGGGTGCAGTGCCTTCGCCGGGTTTCAGGCAGTAAGAAACGAAGCCCATAGCCTGATCCAGAATGGTGGCGCACAGACCTCCATGCAGGGTTCCGGCGAAATTGCGCATCCAGGGCGCAGTCTCGCAGGACATCACATAGTCGCCCTTCTCCGGATCACACTCCAACAATGTAAAATGCATCATGTCCCCGATACTGCCGGGAACTTCCCGGGTGATTTCCGCAATGCGGTTGCGGACCCGGATTTCCATATCATTCGCCACGTTCACTGCTAACAACCTTTCCCATGTTCCACAGATAAGCCACGGACTTCTCTGCTTCCTTCTTTTCTTCTTCCGTGTTGTATTCCACATATACCGTGTGGGCGCTGCAATCGGCGCATTCCACCTGGACGCACCAGCCGCCCTCGTGCATCAGCATACCTGCTCCCCGGCAAATGGGGCACTCTTCCAGCATAATCATGTCATCCATTTTCTTTTTCTCCTTATCTGAATACCGTTTCTTCGGCATCGTATAGTTCCAACCGGCAGCAGCGGACAAAGTCCGGGGCACATTCCGGCAGATATTTGGTTATGGCCGCTGCAATCAGCATGGGGTTCAGGGATGGATTCTGGCAGAAAATCCGGCACTGCAGCCCCAGCTCTCCCGATTCACCGGTGGAAATCTCCATACTGCGAATCAAAGGTGCGATGTTCTGAGGAGTGAGGCCTTGCTTGCCTTTCTTGTCCACCACCACTTCTTCCTGGGAAAACAGCATTTGAATCTTTTCCCCGGCGTTCTCCGGGACACCGGAATCATATTCCAGAACCAGCCGGCAATCCATCAGGGAAAGTTCTTTCAGTTTGCGTCCGCTGTCGTACACATCCAGCACCCGAACGCCGTCAATCAAGGCTTCATTCAGCCGGGTGCGAATTTCCTCGCCGGAAAGCGTCTCCCCTTCCAGGTCAAAGTCCAGCAGTTCGCACCGGCTTTCCATTCCCAGACTCATGGGCAGGGCGATGGACACGGAGGGCCTGGGATTGAATCCGTGGGTATGGGTCAGGGGCAGTCCCGCCCGCTTGAACGAGCGCTGAAACAGGCGCATCAGATCCAGATGGGAAATGTAGGCTGCGCTGCCCACCTTCTCAAACAATGCTCTAGGCATCGCAAGCCACCTCCTTCAGCAGGCCATTGGCACCGCATCCGGCGCAGCCAAAAGAGGCACAGCACCACAACCGCCGCACCAACCCCTGCCTGAAGCGCAAACAGCCACCCGTGCAT
>USHP01000091.1 GCA_900554625.1 uncultured Eubacteriales bacterium
CTTGGACAGGCTCAGTATCCGCAGGAACGCCGAGAAGTCCTCCGAGGAAATCTTCTCAAAGGGTATCTGCAACTTATCGCAAAATTCGTGGATCAGCATTTCTATATCGCTGCCCTGATGGATGGCCTGCTCAAATTTTTCCTTCACGTCATCCAGCGTGGGCTGCGGGTCGGCGGTGGTCTTGTCCTTGCGGTGTGCTTCCCGGATGTCCCGGACGATGCTGTCCAGATCATCGTGCATGACGTGGCTGTAAAAATCGCTTTCCTGCACCTGCCCCAGTTCCAGCGTCCGCATATAGAGGTCATCTTCTCCGGGCGCATACTTGCTCATGACGGTCTGCCGGGTGGCCTCCAACACCAGATTCATCTGCTCCACCCGCATATTGGCGATCTGGTCGATGCAGATTTCCATATCTATCATCAGCCGCCGGAAATTCGGGTGGGTAGCCAGTTCGCAGAGAAGCCGGTTGTTGATTTTGCCGCTGCTCAAAAGTTCCACCATATCATCACTCAGATGCAGAGATTGAAGTTCTGTGTTTGGGTGATTTTTATTTTCCGTCAGCCCCATCAGATAGTCGGTGGACACACCGTAAAAGTCCGCCAGCGTTGCAATCGCAAACGGGCTGATGTCCTTGTAGTCATCGGTTTCGTATTTTCCCAGCGCAGATTTAGACAGGCCGGTCTGCTCCGCCAGTTGTTCCAGCGTCAGGTGCTTGTCCACCACCCGCAGGTCTTTGAGCCGCTCCGGGATTGTCAGCTTTGCGTACATCCAAAGCCCCCTCTCTCGTTATCGTTTTTCAGTGATTACACCCATTATAGCACGATTCCATAAGCGTGGAAATATGCGGATTTCAAGCGTTTTTCCGACGTTTTGGATATACGGGAAAGGGCCTCTTTTTTCGGTAAACTGGTTCTTGCAGACAGGCACAGAACCTTGAAAATCGAATGACCGGCTGCAAGGGGTATGGCCTCCGGGGAAGTGACGCCACGACAGAAATCGAGCGCACCAAAGAGGCCGATACGCCGGGAGAAATTCCGGGCAGGAGCGGCTTGCAGGCAGACCGGCGGACAGGAAACAAGTTTATCATGCGGGGCGCATGGCTCCGCAGCAAAGAAATGGAGGAAATCATTATGACACTGAGTATGAAAGAAAAGAAGATTCTCTACGCTTACGGCTGTCCCAGCCACCACAATACGGTGACACGGCTGAAATGGCTGACGGCACTGACGGTTGACCCGGAGGCCAAACGCCGGATGCTGGGGCTGGCCCGGAAGGTGGAGACTGAGGTGGGCGAAAACTGGCACGAGGATTTTTACCACCATCTGCGGATGGAGATGGACGAGTACCGCCGTCTCAAGCGCAGCCTGCGTGTGCTGAAATCTTACACTGATTATGAGGAGGATCTGTATGAGGAAGCTGTCTAAGTATGAGAAAGAAACCATCATCAACTGGAACGAGGCGGAGAACCTTGCCAGCATCTACACCTTCAACGCCAGCTTGAAGCGCAGGCTGGCTGATTTCAGCCGGAAGTACCCTCTGCTGTGCCGGTTGGAGCGCAGCACGCCGGAGGGCAGCGTGACCTATGTGCTGGACAAGTCCCGGCTGTCGATCCGGCTGGTGCCGCCGTACAGCGAGGAACGGAAAGCCGCCGCCAGCGCCTACGCAAAAGAGCATGGCTTTCAGGTGGTAGGGGCGGAAGAAAAAATCGCCTGAAATCGGGGCGATTACGGCAAAAATGCCGGGTCTGCACCCGGCGTTTTGACCGGCAATCCCCGCAGGCGTATTCCGTATCCACTTCCCGCCTATGGGTGCAAATGTGCGGATACGGAGCCGGTGAAACTGGCAAACACCGCTTCTGCGGTGGAAGCCAGCTTCGCCGGTGCGGGAGTACAGAGGGCAGCCAGCCCTTTGTGCCGGGGTGCAGGGGCGGCAGCGCACTGCTGGGGTCAAGGGGCAACGCCCATTGGCGGGTTAAGGGCGGCAGCCATTATCGGGTCAAGGACGAAGTGCCTTGGCGGGTTGAGGGCAGCCGCCCCATCGGGTCAAGGGTGAAACGCCTTGCCCAGGGAGAGTTGATGCCTGCGTCAACTCGTACTGGGTATTACCTGACGCAGACTTTCGCAGGATTTGCGGCTTCGCCGTCCTCCCCCGGCCCCGGAACATCTTCGCAGGAAGGAGGAAAACTGTTTGAAACTGACACGACACAATGGGCGCTCCGGCAAGCATGGCACCTACAATCCCCGCCACAATGACCGCCGGTTCGATGTGGAGAACAGCGAACACATTGACGCAGAACGGGCAAGGCAGAATGTCTACTGGGACTGCTACCGGGGCTTCACGACACACGAGTTCCGGGAGAACCCGGAGCAGCCGGATTTCAGCTTTGAGGAAATCGAGCGGATGTACTACTACGAGCATTATGGCGGCCATGTGGAGGCCCAAAACGCCCGGAATGAGAAAACCCGGCACACGGAGCGCAACCGCACCGTGGAGGACTTGCTGAAAAACAACAAGACCTGCCCGGAGGAAAGCATCTACCAGATCGGCACGATGGGAGAATCCGTCCCGCCGGACACGCTTTTTTCCATCGTCAATGAGTTTTATGAGGAATTTGAGCGCCGCTTCGGTTCCCATATCCACATCCTGGACTGGGCGCTCCATCTGGACGAGGGGACGCCCCACATCCATGAGCGGCACGTCTTTGACTGTGAGAACCGCTACGGGGAACTGTGCCCCCAGCAGGAAAAGGCGCTGGAAGAACTGGGCATCCCTCTCCCCAACCCGGAGAAGCCCAAAGGCCGGAACAACAACCGCAAGCAGACCTTTGATGCGGTCTGCCGGACGATCCTGTTTGACATCGCCAGACGGCATGGGCTGCATCTGGATCAGGAGCCGTCCTACGGCGGGCGGGACTATCTGGAAAAACAGGATTATATCCTGATGAAGCAGAAGGAGCAGCTTGCGGCGCAGGAGCAGAAGCTGGAAGAACTGACGCTCAAAATTGAGGACGTGGAGACACTGTTAGATGATGTTTCCGATGCGGCCTATGACAAGGCGGTGGAGGTGGTGACCGATACTGTCCGGCAGGAGACACACAAAGAAGATATTCGTCTGATTGAGGAAACAAAAAAGTGGGTGCTTTCGCCGGAACGGAAGGCCCCGAAGAAGGAGCGTGACTACGCCGCCGCCCGCCTGGATGGAGTGATTACCAAAATCAAGCGGGTCATGCAGAACGCTTTGGCAAAAATCCAGAAAACGCTTATGCAGCCGGAGGTCAAGAAGGCCGGTAAGGAGAAGATTAAGGAGAAGGCCAGAGAATCCATCTTGGAGAAGCTGTCGAAAGGCAAGGTGGACGCTGACCGGGATAACCGGGAACGCTGGGAACGTGAGGGGCGGATCGTTCCGAACAAGAAACATGATATGGAGTTATGAGGCACCTGATTTTCTGCGGAAACGGGTGCCTTTTTCTCTGTCTGGAGGTGAGAAAATCGAATGTATTTGAAGCGGTGAAGCAGTCTGTCACCACAAGTCAGGCTGCGGAATTTTATGGGATTCCGGTAGGCAGAAACGGGATGGCCTGCTGTCCCTTCCACGATGACAAACATCCCAGCATGAAGGTTGACCGCCGGTTCCACTGCTTCGGCTGTCAGGCGGACGGGGATGTGATTGATTTTACCGCCCGTCTGTTCGGGCTGAACAAAAAAGAGGCGGCCTTGAAGCTGGCGGAGGATTTCTCGGTCAGCTTTGACGCCAAAGGCCATGACCCGCCCCGCAGGAGGCCGGTTAAGCGAAAAATCAGCGAGGAACTGCGCTACCGGCAGGCGGAGCAGAAATGTTTCCGGGTACTGTGCGATTACCTGCATCTGCTGGAACGCTGGGAGAAGGAATACGCCCCGCAGACGCCGGAGGAAACATGGAATCCGCTGTTTGTGGAGGCCCTGCAAAAGAAACCGTACACGGAGTATCTGCTGGATATTCTCTTGTCCGGCAGTATGGAGGAACGGGCCTGCGTGGTCGCTGAATACGGAAAAGAGGTGAGGAAGATTGAGCAGCGAATATCAGAGTTTACCGCCAGCCACCCGGCAGGCCGCCATGAGCGCAGCCGAAGCCTTAGCGCCGGAACAGAGCGTTGATGAGGTGCGGGAAAGCCTCTCCGTCACCGAGAAGGGCCAGCCCGCCAACACCATCGGCAACTGCCGGACGGTGTTCTGCCATGACCCGCTGCTGCGGGACGCCATCCGGCTGAACCTCCTGACTGACCGGGTGGACATTGTGCGGGATTTGGGCTGGCGCAGGAATACCAGCGCCCTGACGGATACGGACGTGAAGTATCTGCTTCTCTATTTTGAGCAGAACTACGGCCTGACCAGCGAGAAGAAAATGACAGCGGCCCTGTCCATCGTGGCGAATGAAAACTGCTACCATCCCATACAGGACGTGCTGAACGGCCTTGTCTGGGACGGGACGCCCCGCATCCGCTCCTGTCTCCATCACTTCTTAGGTGCGGACGAGAGCGACTATGTGGAGGAAATGCTGAAACACTTCCTGCTGGGCGCAATCCGGCGGGTGTTTTCCCCCGGCTCCAAATATGAGGAAATGCTCTGTCTGGTGGGCGGACAGGGGGCTGGTAAGTCCAGCTTCTTCCGTCTGCTGGCGATCCGGGACGAGTGGTTCAGTGACGATCTGAAAAAGCTGGACGATGACCGGGTATATTTGAAGCTGCAAGGCCATTGGATCATCGAGATGTCAGAGATGCTGGCCACCAGCAGCGCCAAAAGCATTGAGGAAATCCGCTCATTTATCAGCCGCCAGAAGGAAACCTACCGCACACCCTATGAGGCCCAGCCCAAAGACCGGCTGCGGCAGTGCGTGTTCGGCGGTTCTTCCAACACGCTGGACTTCCTGCCCCTTGACCGGGCCGGGAACCGGCGTTTCCTTCCCATCATGATTTACCCGGAGAATGCGGAGGTTCACATTTTGGAGGACGAGGACGCTTCCAGAGCCTACCTGTTGCAGGTCTGGGCGGAGGCCATGACGATTTACCGCAGCGGCCACTATTCCATGAAATTCAGCAAGTCCATCCAGCGGCAGCTTGTGGAGGTGCAGAAGGATTTCATGCCGGAGGACACGGAGGCCGGGCAGATACAGGGCTTTCTGGAACACTACACCGGCAGCATGGTCTGCTCCAAACAGCTGTTCAAGGAGGCGCTGGGCCACACCTATGACGAGCCGAAGCGGTGGCAGCTGCACAATATCAACGAGATCATGAACACGGTGGTGACGGGCTGGAAGCCGTTCTCCAATCCGAGGATGTTCGCCGGATATGGCAGGCAGAAGGGGTGGGAACGGGACGTTTCCGGCAACGAACTGCCCGGCAACGAAGATGGATTTGTGGAACTGAGCGAGGAAGAATGCCGCCAGTTGGAGCTTCCAAAGGAGTGGATCGCCTGAAAATGGCGGTCTGTTGCCGGGATGGTTGTCACTTGGTTGCCGGGTTCGTTGCCGGGGATTTTCCGGTCTGGATACGGAAAAAGCCTGTAAATAAGGCATTTTCTAATATCTATCTCTATCTCCGGCAACGAAAGCAACGAGATTTTTCAAGAAAATTTAGAAAGTAAGATTTGCAGGCCAGACGGTAGTTTACAGGTTTTTGGAGGTTCGTTGCCGGACTTCGTTGCCGGTGCTGCCGTCCGGCCTGTCTCTCTATGGAGGTAGCCTATGGAAAAAAGCAAGCAGCAGAAAAATAAAGTCCGTTTTGTGGTGGTGCGGGAGTTCTCCGGGGAGAAGTCCATGCGGGAAGCCTTTGAGCAGCTGATCGAGCGCCAGACCTGTGAACACTTCGAGGAATGGCGTCAGCAACGGGAAATGGCAGAAAAAGCGGCGTAAAAACGGTTGATTCAGGGACAGGGGCATGGTACTATAATGGTATCGTGTCCCTGTTCATAGAAGGAGAACGCTATGAGCAGGAAAAAACAAGTCTATGAGAAAATCACCGCTCTCTACTGCCGTATCTCTCTGGATGACGGCGGCGACAATGAGAGCATGAGCATCAGCAACCAGAAACTCATGCTCCGGGACTTCGCAGAAAAGCATGGGATGTTCCAGTATGAGTATTATGTGGATGACGGCTATACGGGCCGCAATTTCAACCGCCCTGCCTTCCAGCGCATGATCGCTGACATTGAGGCGGGGAAAATCGGCTGTGTCATCACGAAAGACCTATCGAGGCTCGGCAGGAATTATATCGAAGCTGGCAGCTATATCGAAATCTTTTTCCCCAAACACAATGTGCGCTATATCGCCATCACGGACGGCGTGGACAGCCTGACCCGTCAGGAAATGGACATCACGCCCTTTAAGAATATCCTGAACGATATGTACAGCCGGGATATTTCCAAAAAGGTGCTGGCGGGACGCATGACCCGTTCCCGGCAGGGAAAGTTCTGCGGCGGGCAGCCGCCTCTTGGCCTGATGCGTGACCCGGAGGACAAAGGGCATCTGATCCTTGACCCGGAGACAGCGCCGGTGATCCGAAAAATCTATGATATGGCACTGGACGGCTGGGGCTGTATGCGGATCGCAAAGCAGCTCATGGATGATAAAATCCCCATCACCAGAGTAAAAAGCAATACAGAATGTGACGTGAACTACTATTCATGGGGGAGCGCAAGGATCAGCCATATCCTGCGGAATCCCTTTTATAAGGGCGCACATCTTGTCTGCCGGACACATCAGAAAGGCATCCGCTCCAACACTTATGACATTATCCCCCGTGAGGAATGGGAGGTCATTGAGGGCTGCCATGAGGCGATTGTGACGCCGGAGGAATGGGAACAGGTGCAGGAAATCATTGACCGCAGGCCCACCATTATGAAAGGCAACGCCTGCCCCTTCTATAACCTGTTCCACGGGCTTGTCTACTGCGCCACCTGCGGGAAGTCCATGCAGGTACGGTATGAAAAAGTCGGCAGAAGCGGGAAGAACCGTTTTACCGGTGAGATGCGGGAACCGATTGACAAGGCATACTATATCTGCCAGACCTACAACCGGCTGAGTAAGAACGCCTGTACCAGCCACAAGATTGAAGCAAGGGATTTGTATAATCTAGTGCTGAAGGATATACAGGAATTGGCGGAGCAGGCCATGAAAGATGCGGATATGTTTTACCAGCGGCTCAGCAGCCGGATGGAGCGCCGGTATCTGATGGACGCTTCCCAGACAGAGAAGGAACGGAAACGGCTGGAAGCCCAGAATCAGGAAATTGACGGGATGTTTTTAAGCCTGTACACGGATAAAGCCAAAGGCATCCTGACCGAACAGCGATTTATGAAACTGACGGTGGCGCTGGAACAGGAGCAGGAAGCCAACCAGAAGCGCCTGCATGATCTGGCGGTGAT
>USHP01000092.1 GCA_900554625.1 uncultured Eubacteriales bacterium
GACAATACCCGACTGCGGAGGTAAAGCCGGTTTTCAGGCCCATTGCCCCCTGGTAGAAACGAATGAGTTTGTTGGTATTGGACAGGCCGAAGCTGCCGTTTCGGATGGTGTCCATCCAGATGGTGGTAAACTTTTTGATCTGGGGGTGGTTTTTCAGCAGCTCCCGGGACATCACCGCAATGTCGTGGGCTGAGGTTTTGTGCTGGTCTGCGCCTACCCCATCATCCAGGCCGGTACAGTTGACGAAGGTGGTATCCGTCATTCCCAGTTCCTGGGCACGCTGGTTCATCAGCGCCACGAAGGCCTCTTCCGAGCCTGCGATGTGTTCTGCCATGGCGCAGGCGCAGTCGTTGGCAGAGGAGACGGCAATGGATTTGAGCATATCCGAAACGGTCATGGTCTCCCCAGCCTTCAGATAAACCTGACTGCCTCCCTTGGCCGCGGCGGCTTCCGAGGCGGTGACGGTATCGGTCATGGCAATTTTGCCGCTGTCCACTGCTTCCATAATCAGCAGCATGGTCATCACCTTGGTGACACTGGCCGGAGCCAGACGCTCGTGGGCGTTGGATTCGTAGAGAATGCTGCCGGTGGACACGTCCATCAGCAGGGCACTTTTTCCCGCCACCGACAATTCCACAGCCCCGGCCTTTCCCGGCAAGCAAAACAGGCACGCCAGCAGTGCCGCGGCCCAAGCAATCCGCTTCATGATCATCCCTCCAAACAATTCCTGGTACAACCTATACCTATGGTGTATCTTTATGCGCTGACGGCCGGATTATTTTTCTTTTTTGTGTAGAAAAATTCAGAAAATTGTGATAGAATAACTTTGTATTGTCTGCCGGCCGGGGATTTGTCCCAATTCCCCCGGTTTTCGGCATAATTCTTTTTGGAGGATGAGAACGCAAATGAGAGGTATCCCTTCCCTGATCACAGATATCCGCAAGAATGTCTTCACCGAAGTGGCCCGGATGGCCTATTCCGGCGGCGATTACAGCCAGGCAGAAGATTTGCCCTTCAAAATCGTCCCCGGCGATCAGCCCATGCACCGGGAATCCATTTTCCTGGAGCGGGCCATTGCCGGCGAACGGGTTCGCCTGGCCATGGGCCTGAGCATCCGCCCCATCCAAACCCGAACCCTGATGACGGAAGGAATGGATGCGGCTGCCATCGCCGAGCAGTATTACGAGCCGCCTCTGATCAATATTATTCCCTATGCCTGCCACGCCTGTCCCACCAATCAGTATAAGGTAACGGTTGGCTGTCAGAACTGCCTGGCCGCCTCCTGCCAAAAGGTTTGCCCCAAGGATGCCATTTCTTTCGTCAACGGCAGAAGCTTTATTGACAAGGACAAGTGCATCAAGTGCGGACGCTGTGCAAAGGCCTGTCCCTATCACGCCATTATCCATCTGGAGCGGCCCTGTCAGGTCTCCTGCGGTATGGATGCCATCGGCGTAGACGAAAACGGCAAGGCAGTCATCAACCAGGACAAGTGCGTTGCCTGCGGCCAGTGCCTGGTCAGCTGCCCCTTCGGCGCCATTGTGGACAAGGGCCAGATTTTCCAGGTGATCCAGTCCATCCTGAAGGGCGACAAGGTCATCGCCATTGTGGCCCCCGCGTTTATCGGCCAGTTCAGCGGCAAGGTTTCTCCCGGCAAGCTGGTCAGCGCCATGAAGGAACTGGGCTTCGACCGGGTTGTGGAAGTGGCCATCGGCGCGGATATGTGTACCATTGAGGAAGCCAAGGACTTCCTGGAAAAGGTGCCTCAGGAGCAGGACTACATGGCAACCTCCTGCTGCCCGGCCTGGCACTCCATGATCTACAAGCTGTTCCCCACGGAGACCAAGAAGATCTCCATGACCCTGACCCCCATGGTCTTTACCGCCCGTCTGATGAAGAAGCAGAACCCGGGATGCAAGGTAGTTTTTGTCGGCCCCTGCGCCGCAAAGAAGCTGGAGGCCATCCGGGAGGATATCCGCTCCGATGTGGACTTTGTTCTGACCTTTGAAGAGCTGATGGGCATGTTTGAGGCTAAGGAAATTGACTTTGATTCCCTACCGGACAGCGAAGGCCTGAACGAGGGCACCAGTGCCGGACGGGGCTTCGCGGTGGCCGGCGGTGTTGCCAAGGCGGTGACGGATCTGGCCAAGGAGCAAAATCCGGGACTGGAAATCAAAACTGCCCGGGCCGAGGGTCTGCGTGACTGCCGCAAGCTGATGATGATGGCTAAAAACGGCAAGTACAAGGGATATCTTCTGGAAGGCATGGCCTGTCCCGGCGGCTGCGTAGCCGGTGCGGGAACCATTTTGTCCGTGGAGCAGGCGACCAAGTGTGTGGAAAAATACACCAAGGAAGCCCCGGCAGCTTCGCCATTGGAAAGCGCCTACCGCCACGAAGGCCAGCATCTGGACTAAACGCAAAAAAGAGGACTCCACAGGGAGTCCTCTTTTCAGTACAGAATAACCGGGTCAGGCTTTTCCCCTGACCCGGTTGCTGTTTTGTTATGCGCCAAAGAAGGAAATCATACCGGCAACGAAGATAATCGCCACAATCACCGGCAGTACATAGGTCACGTAAGCCCGCATCCATCGAGGGAACTTCATGCCCTTTCCCTCGTTGGCTTCCTTCAGGAAGTTCTGGAAGCCCCAGCCGTAACGGGTTGTGCAGAAGATCACAAAAATGAGAGAGCCCAGGGGGAGCATGATGTTGCTCACCAAGAAGTCCTCGGTCTCCTGAATGTCGTGTCCGGGCAGAGGATGGATGTTGGCCCAGGCATTGTAACCCAGCAGGCAGGGCAGGCTCAGCAGGAAAATGCCGATGCAGCAGATCAGGCAGGTCTTCTTCCGGCTCCAGTTCGTCAGCTCGGTGATGCAGGAGACGATGTTCTCAAACACCGCCAGGATAGTGGAGTAGGCGGCGAAGGTCATAAAGAGGAAGAAGAGGCTGCCCCAGAGACGGCCCAGAGGCAGGTGGTTAAAGACGTTAGGAAGGGTCACAAAAATCAGGGGAGGTCCCTGGGTTACGTCCACACCATAGGCGGAGCAAGCGGGGAAGATGATGAGGCCGGCGGACAGGGCAACGAGGGTATCCAGGCCGCAGATACGGAACGCCTCGCCCATGAGGGCCTGTTCTTTGCCGATGTAGCTGCCAAAAATGGCCATGGCACCGATGCCCAGGCTCAGGGTAAAGAAGGACTGATTCATGGCGCCTACGATGATGTCGCCGATACCCACTTCCTTCATTTTCTGGACGTTGGGGATCAGATAGAATTTAAGGCCCTCAGCGCCGCCCTCCAGGAACACGGAGTTCACGGCCAGGGCGATGGTCAGCACCATCAGGGCCACCATCATGCTCTTGGTGACCTTCTCCAGGCCCTTCTGGACGCCTTTGGAGATGATAAAGAAGCCGGAAACCACAACAATGCCCATATAACAGACCATTTTCCAGGGGGAAGACAGCATGGTCCCAAATGCGCCTTCCACGGCTGCGGTATCCATTCCCACGAAGACGCCCCGGGCAGTGTCCACGAAGTACTGGAGCATCCAGCCGGCCACGGTGGTGTAGAACATCATGAGGCAGATATTGCCTGCCAGGCACACATAACCGTGCCAGTTCCACTTGCCGCTATTTTGCAGGGCAGGGTACATTTTTACGGGGCTCTTCTGGGCCGCCCGGCCCATGGCCAGTTCCATGGTCAGCACCGGCACGCCCAGAGCCACCAGAAACAGTAAGTAGATCACCACGAATGCGCCGCCGCCGTACTGGCCCGCCATCCAGGGGAATTTCCAGACGTTGCCGACGCCTATGGCGCATCCGGCGCTCAGTAGCAGAAAGCCTAATCGGCTTCTCAGATGTTCACGTTGCATAATTCTCTCTTCCTCCAAGTAAGACAAAATCCGGGGTTATTATAAGAAAATCACCCCGAATTGTCAATGAATATTTTCCCAGAAACACAAAAGTCTTTTACTTGCGGATAGTCGTACTAATTTTGTGCCCCCACCAGGGAAAGCAAACTATTTCTTCGGCGAGTTCTGATCCACTTTTCCCCGTGAAAAACCCCGTCCCCAAACCTCGCTGACACGGCTGACAATCATGAAGCAGTCCGGATCAATACTCCGGGCCAGCCGCTCGATTTTGGGCATTTCGTGGTTGGAGACAATGCTGAGGATGATTTCTGTAGGAGTATGCAGAAATCCTCCTTCTCCGTGGAGCAGGGTCACGCCTCTGTCCACCTGGGACAAGATGGCATCCCGGATGGCGTCCGCCTTGGGGCTGACAATTTTCACTTCCGTCTTGCTGGTCCCCATGAGCATCACCCGATTCAAAGTAAAGGACAGAATCAGAATCAGCAAAATGCCGTAGAGCAGGTCCTCCAGAGTGTGAAACAGCAGCTGGGAAATCATAATGCAGAAATCAAACACCCACAAGCTGGAAGAAACCGGAATGTGCAGATACTTTTTCAGAATCAGCGGCGGGATATCCATACCGCCGGTAGAAGCGCCACCCCGGATCACCATCCCCAGAGATACGCCCAGCCCCAGTGCGGCGAAGACCACATTCAGCAGAATATCCTGGGTAATCCGGATATCTCCCAGAGTACGATTGAGCACCTCCAGCGCAACGGGATAAAACAAGGAAGAAAACACCGTACTCAAGGCAAACTGCCTGCCGATCATCCGCCACCCCACCAGCAGCATCACCACATTGAACACGAAAATAAAGCCGGAGATGGGGATCTGGGTCAGATGATTGACCACTAAGGCAATGCCGGTGGTTCCGCAGCTGATCAGATTCGCCGGCAGCAGAAACAGCTTAACCGTCAGTGCATACAGGATGTTGCCCACAACCACCAGCAGCAGGGAGAACACCCGATTTCGATTGATTTCCTGTGACATTTATCTTAACCGTCCTTTCCGGAGAAAAATCACGTCTGCCAGGGAATGCCTGACAGACGTGAGCAAAGCGGAACCCATAAAAGGATTACCACTCCATATAGTACATATTCAGGGCATCGCGCATGGCGTAGTAGTTGGGAAGACGCCGCCAGCCGCTGGAAACGGTGGCATTGCCGCTGGCCACAACATGGGTGTTGGGCAGGGCCTGGGTCATTTCCCACGCACTTCCGCCGCCGCGGAAGATCATCCACAGATTTTTCAGCCAGGTCATCTTGCCGATGGGGGTTACATCCGCACTGGTATTGCCGATGTTCAGATCCTCCAGCGCTGTACAGCCCTGCAGAGGGGTAAAGTCCTTCACCGGGCTCCAGTCCAGCTCCAGGAACACCAGGTTTTTACAGGTGCTCAGGGGCGTAATGTCCTGCACTTCCGTATGGGCAAGAATCAGATACTTGAGGTTGGGCATATATTCCACGAAGCTGACGTCTTTCACGCCCATATGTCCAACGTCCACCGCAATGATATCTTCGCAGTAACGCAGGTTCACCGTGGCATCGTCCCGGATATAGCCCACACCGTCCCGGCTGGGCATAAAGGAAGTAGTGTCGGTACGGGTGGGCAGCTTCTCACCGCAGCGCACAATCCACACGACCTTATAATCCGCCCGGGCACGCTCCCGGTATGCGGCAATTTCCTCGTTGTCCAGACCGCATTCACCCAGGAATACCTGTTTGGTACCGGGGAAATACTTCATGCCCTGCTCTACTTCGTCCAGAGTCTCGATGGTGGTGTCAGACAGGTCCACTTCCTCCACACCCAGTTCAAAGCTCTTTCCGCAGATTTCCTGCTCCCAGGTTACTTCCGCATCCGCATATGTATCCTGCAGGGCGATGACTGCATCTGCCGCCGCTTTGGGGTTTTCCAGGTGCAGCTGCTTCATGTCCGGCAGCAGCTGCAGCAGGTTCAGTTCTGCATCATTGGGTTCCTTCAGAGTTACCTTCTTGGTATCATTCGCAATTTTTTCTCCGTTAACGGAAACAAAGAAATCCAGGCCGTTTTCATGGCAGTAGGTTTGCAGCTGGTCCAGGTTTTCCATCTGCTCTCCCCCGCTGACCACCACCGTGGACAACTGGCGCAGATACGGCAGCAGGCCAAGTTCTTCCTGGGTAATGCCTGTCAGGTTGAGTTCCTTGGTATCATAGCGGTAGCCGGTGCCGTTGATCTCCACATCAAAGGTAATGTTCACTTCCGGATACCGATCCTGGGCCGCCAGCAGCTGGGGATAGTCTTTGCAGCCCTCTGCGTTTACCTTTTGCAAAGAGGAGAAATAGCCCAGTACACCCACATCTTCTTCGCTCAGGGTCGTTACGGTCAGTTCCGTAGTGTCGTCCGGATAAACTGTTCCCTGGAAAGGGATGTCCCAGCGGATTTCACAATCCGGCAAACGGCTGTGCAGTTTGTCGTAGTGGCTCAGGGAAATATCCTGACCCCGCAGGTCCAGGCTTTGGGCCTGCTTGGAATAAAACCGAAAGTCCACCATCCAATAGTGCGTGATGTTCCAAACCAGACCGGCAGCCAGAGCCAACAGCATGATTACCAAAATCAGCACCACAAAGACTTTTTTCATTCCGCTCAACGAAAATGCCTCCTTTTGGCAGGGATCGGAGAATTCTCTCCCAATTTTCCATATAGGCTATATTATGGTCAAAAAACGCAAATAAGTCAAGGGTAACTTACCAAAACACAGCGCATGAAAAAAGGCGCTGTCAAAACAGACGCCCTAACAGATTTATCATATCATAACCAATTTGCTCCGTCAATCCTTATCTGAAGAAAATCCGCTTTTTCTGCCATTTGCACGGGAAACAGGAAACTTATTTATCCACTATTCCATATTGCAAACTCCAAAATCATCGGTTATGATATAGGCACAAAGAGGTGATACCAATGTTCTAGTACACCCCAGATTCCCATGAAAAACGGAATCGAAAGACCTGCTTTCCCCCTCTTCCGATGATATAAATTTCTAGGAAACGATAATACAGGAATTGAGACGGAAGCAATTCGGATTCGATGAAAGCAGTGTCTACTTCGTAGAAAGCGAGGTTACCCAATGATTGACCCCATCCACTGTGCGAAATAACCCCCGACAGTTACCTGGTACTGAGGAACTGATCGGGGGTTATTTCATGCTGTTTTTCCTGGCAGAGGGGGATTTCATAAACCATAAAACAGGCCAGACATCTGCAGGATGTCTGGCCTGAATAGTTATTCCTGAGGAACCCAGGCAGCGTAGAGCGTCATGCTCCGACTGACCTGATTGGTTTCCATATCCCAGGGGTAGATGCAGTTTTCATCGCTGTACCATCCGGCAAACTCGTAGTCTTCCCGGGAAGGAGGCTCCGGCTCTGCCACCAGGTCACCATACATCAGTTCCTGGG
>USHP01000093.1 GCA_900554625.1 uncultured Eubacteriales bacterium
CAGCACCCCCATGGCGCCAATCAGCGCCCAATCCCGGGCAGTCATTCGGTAAATCCGGAAGCTGGTGCGCTTTGCTGTGCCGTAGCCCCGGCAGCGCATGGCATCGGCGGTAACAATACTGCCTTCCAGCGCCCAGTCCGTCAGGGCAGACAGCACCTGCATGCCGCCGGCAATTTTCTCCTTGGCAGAATTTGCTCCGGTGACCCCTTTGCCGATACAAGTACGGGCATCGGCGATCTGCTTGCCCTTGCGGCTCAGACTGGGAATCATCCGCAGCACCATCACCAGCAGCAGCGACAGTGCCGGAATCAGACTGCCAAACAGGCAAACAAACTTATCGCTGGTCAGCACCATACTGTAGCAGCTGAACCAGAGAATCATCACCACAAACATCCCCGCCACCGCCATGCCATAGTACAGCGCTTCCAGGGTATAGGGTCTGCCAAACACCGTAAACAGCAGGTGCTCGCCATAGGTGTTCAGCAGCGGGTTCAGTCCGGCAATCACCGCAAACACCGGAACCAATCCGGCAATCCGCTTCCATCCGGCCCTTCCTTTGAGCAGCAGAAAATACCCACCGGCCCCCACCGCTCCGGCCGCCAGATACATCGGGTGCTGAATCACCACACAAAAGCCAATTGCCCCCAGGAAAAACAGAAAGTTGGTCAGAGGATGGCATTTGGAAAAGGCATCATAGCGCATAAACAGAAAACGTCCCCTTTCGGGGACGAAAACGCATATTGCCGCAAAAAGCCGGTAATCCTGAAAAACCAACCGCCAGACCGTCCCCAAGAGTCTTGCGGTTTCCGTCAAAGTCCGTATTCCGACTCCGGACGCTGTATGCCGGTAACCTTCTCAGATTGCTCCAATGGCTTCCGGCGAGCCTATGTCCGTCTACGGCGGCTTGGTACCGTTGGGATTTTCCCATTCCAATTTTCTTTGACTGATTGTGTCATTGTTATGCGTATTTTAGCACAGTTTCATTCCGCTGGCAATCCCCGTTTCATGAAAAAAAGCCGCCGGTGCAAAACCGGCGGCTAAGAAACAATCAGTTACACTTTCACGATACGTCCGGGTGCGCGGGGCTTGGTCACCGGCTCTTCATCGGGATAGCCCAGAATGCAATGACCCACGCCCTTCAGATGCTCCGGCAGTCCCCATTTTTTCAGCAGTTCCTTGCCCTCAGGGCTGTCAAAGGCCTGCTGTGCCCGGTGAATCCAGCAGCTGCCCAGACCCATCTCACTGGCAGCCAGCATCAGATTGCCCATAACCAGGCTGCCGTCTTCCAGCCAGGTATTCCGTTCCGGGTCAGAAAGAACCACCACCACGCAGGGAGCGCCGAAGAAGGGATCGCTGGTGGTTCCCAGGATTTCCGCGTTCATTCTGGACAGCTGATCCCGGGTCTGCTTGTCCCGAACGGCAACCATCACGGTTTTCTGGCTGTTCTTGCCGCTGGCGGCATAGAGTCCTGCTTCCAAAATGGCATCCAGTTCTGCGTCGGTGATCTGCTGGGGCTTGTACTTGCGGACGCTGCGGCGGTTTTTCAGTAGTTCGTGCATAACAAAATACCTCCTGTTTATTTCAGCGCATCCAGCGCTGCTTGAATCTGCGGGTCCTCCTCCCAGGGCAGGGAGTCAAAATAGATTTCCATAGCAGTATCTTCATCCACGGTTACCGGCACATCCGGCTCAATGCCCACACCTTCCAGGCAGACGCCCTTGGGGGTATAGTATCTGCCGATGGACAGGGCCACAGCTGAGCCGTCGCTCAGCTGATAGGTCGTCTGGAAATGTCCCTTGCCGCTGGTATGCTCGCCTACCACAATGGCAGCTTCATATTCCTGCAGCGCTGCGGCAAAAAACTCCGCAGCAGAGTAAGAATCCCCATTGACCAGCACCGCCATGGGCATATCCAGGAAGTTTTCGTCGGACACGTCCACATCCTCATAGCCGTCGTAGCGCTCCGTCCGGAACAGGTCGCCTTCCGGCAGCAGATAGTCCAGTACCTTCACCAGTTCTTCGGCAAATCCGCCGGGGTTGTTGCGCACGTCAAAAATCAACTTCTGGGCGCCTTCTTCCCGCAGCGCTTCAATGGCGGCAATGGTTTCTTCCGAGCAGCGGGAGTCAAAATTCTCAATGGTCACCAGGCCCACCTGATCCTCCAGCATGGTATAGGTTGCCACGGGAGTTTCCATATGCCGCCGCTGCACTGTCAGTTCCAGTTCTGCTTCTTCCCGCAGAACCGTCAGGACCACATCGGTGCCTTCTTCTCCTCGGACCAGGTTACGCATCTGGCTGGCATCGCTCTGGCGGACATCCTGTCCGTCCACGCCGATCAGCACATCATCCACCTGCACGCCCGCCTCTTCCGCGGGGCCGCCGGGGGTCACCGACATAATCCGGAAGCCTTCTACATCTTCCGAGGACAAAATGGTGATTCCCACACCCACATAGGCGTTGGCCATGTTTTCCTGGTAGGTTTCATACTCGCTGGCGGGAATATAGTAGCTCCAGCGGTCGCCGGTGGCTTCCACCATGGCATCCGCCGCTGCGTCTTCCAGGACTGTGGGATCTGCCCCCTCAATGTAGCGCTCTTCAATCAGGTCTTGCAGCTGGGACAGTTTGCTGCTTTCCGGAATACCTCCCATTCCCGCCAGGGTCAACGCGGAGGCCAAAGCCGCCACCAGAATATACGAACCGATTTGCAGGACTTTCTGTTTCAAAAAATCACCTCATGTAGTAAAGGTTCCCACAGCCCCGGAGGGCTGTGGGAAACGTCAATTACAGTGCAACATAGCTGCAGGGATTCACATAAACACCGTTCAGAGAAATACCGAAGTGCAGGTGGTCGCCGGTTGCCACGCCAGTAGCTCCCGTAGCACCAATATACTGTCCGGTGCTGACAATCTGTCCTACTGACACACCAATGGAACTCAGGTGCATGTAAACCGAGCGGAAGCCGTCGCCATGGTCAATCTGAACATAGTTACCAGCAGCACTGGCAAAACCAGCAATGGTAACCACACCGCCCCGGGAAGCAACCACCGGCCAGCCGGTACCGGTATCCAGGTCAACGCCCTGATGGTAAGTAGAAGCACCGGCCGTGGGAGATTTCCGATAACCGAAGGGACTGGTAATGGAGGTGTAGCTGCAGGGTACGACCCAGCCGCCGCCACCGCTGCTGCCGCCGGTACCGCCGGAAGAGCCGCCACTGGAGCCACCACTGGAGCCGCCACCTTCGGTAGTTTCCGGAGGAACAGAGGTAGCCAGCCATGCCAGGAACTCTGCCTGCTTGGCTTCGTTGAACTCCACTTCCTTCTGGGCAATCTGCTTCAGGAACTCCTGCTCCTGGGCTTCAAACTCCGCCTGCAGAGCAGTCAGCTCGTCACCCTTGCTCAGCAGCTGCTGGAACAAGTCATCGGCTTCCTGGCGCTTGGCATCCATCTCCGCCTGGGCAGCGTCCAGTTCCTGCTTGACGGTTTCCATCTCTGCTTTCTCGGTCTCCAGCTCCTGCTGGGCAACCACCACGTTGTTGGCGGCCTCCGCCAGCTCTTCCAGACGGCGGTTATCGGAAGCGGCAATCTCTTCCACCATGTTCAGCCGGTCCAAAAGGTCGGAGAAGCTGTTGGCATTGAACAGAACCTCCCAGTAGGAAAGTTCGCCTTCTTCTTCCATGGTACGGATACGCAGCTTATTTTCATCGTTCAGGGTCTGATACCGCTCTTCAGCATGGTCCAGTTCGTCCTGCTTGTCCGCGATCAGGGTATTGTAGGCTTTCAGCTGATTGTTGATGTTCTCAATCTGGGTATTCAGCAGCTGAATTTCCTGGTCGATGACATTTTTCTTGGCAATGAGGTCATAAATCTCGTTCTCATTTGCCTCATATTGTTCCTGAACTTCAGCAATCTTTTCTTTGATCTGTTCTTTCTCTTCCTTCAGCGCATTGATCTGCTTGCGGATTTCGCTGGAAGAAGCTGCGCTGGCAGTGGTAGGCAGCAGGCTCAGAATCAGCGTCAGCAGCATCACTGCCGCCATGATACCTGCCAGAACGGATACCAATTGTTTGCGTTTGTTCATAATGTACTCCTTTTCCAATGCGGGGACACACAGTGTTAGTAAATGTATGCCAATGGGTTTACATAAGTTCCAGCATAAGAAATGCCAAAATGGAGGTGGGGGCCGGTAGACAAGCCGGTGCTGCCTACATAGCCGATGAGCTGTCCTTGGGACACGGTTTGTCCCGCGGAGACAACATAGTTGGTCATGTGCATATAAATGGAAGCAAAGCCGTCCAGGTGGTTGATGCTGACATAGTTGCCCGCACCGCCGGCCTGGTAGGAAGCCACCGTGACCTTACCGGCCCGGGTAGCGTAGATCGGTGTTCCCTGGGCACAGGCCATATCGATACCGTTGTGCATCCGGGAGGTACCCAGAATGGGGTGCACCCGCATGCCGAAGGGACTGGTCAGGGTATGGCCGGAAACCGGTGTGGTCCAGGCTGCATTAGAGGGCGGGTTCTGACCCTGCAGGGCCAGCTTTGCCAGGTACTCGTCGTACTTTGCCTCTTCCAGTTCCTTTTCCTTGGCGGCAATCTCCAACATCAGCTCGTCCTGGAGGATCTCGGACTGAGCCAGCAGCAATTCAAATTCTTCCGCCTTTTTCTCCAGCTCATAGAGCAGGTCATCAGATTCGCTGCGCTTTTCTTCCAGTGCTTCCTCGTCAGCAGCCAGCTGGACCCGAGTGCTCTCCAAGTCCCGCTTTTCCGACTCCAGATTCAGCTGGGTGGCGTTGACAATATCTGCGGCAATCCGCATTTCCTCAATCCGCTTACGGTCGGAAGCATTGATTTCCTCAATCATATTCAGCCGGTCCAGAAGCTCCGTAAAGGTGTTGGCCTCAAAAATGACTTCCCAGTAGGACATTTTGCCCTGCTCTTCCATCACCCGGATCCGCTCCCGGTGCTGTTCACTCAGGGTACGCAGTTCCTCCTTTGCAGAATCCAGCTTTTCCTGGGTATCTGCAATCAGCTGGCTGTAGGCAGAGATCTGCTGATTGGTAGCTTCAATTTTGGTGCTCAGCAGGGTAATTTCCTGGTCAATCGCGCTTTTCTGAGCCACGATGTCCTGCATGTCGCTGTAGTTGGCGTCATACTGCCCCTGGATGGCATCAATTTCTTTTTGAATGGCAGCGTTTTTTTCTTCCAGGGCGTCAATTTCCTTCTGGATTTCCGAGGAAGAAGCCGCCCGGACATTGACCGGCAGTGCACCGGCAAGCATCACACCCACCAAAAGAAGGCAGATCAGGGAATGTGCTTTTTTATTTTTACGCATAAGCTAAGGGTCCTTCTTTTGATTTGGAATTTACACATCCATAAACTTCCGGATGGAGGTCCAGCTACCCACGATACCGACGAACATACCGGCGGCGCCGAACACCGCGACCATGGGGATCAGGACTTCCTGGAACGGAACGAAGGTAAACAGCTGCAGGGAGTCAACCTCCGTAATCTTACGGATCATGGAATCGTATGCCACCCACTCCAAACCGAAGGCCAGAACTGCGCCGATCATACCCAGGGTAAAACCTTCCACCACGAAGGGCAGCCGGATAAAGCCATTGGTGGCGCCCACCATTTTCATAATGGCGATCTCGTCCTTACGGTCGTACATGGCCAGCTTAACAGTGTTGGAAATAATCAGCAGAGACACCACCAGCAGCACGGCGATGATGGCAATGGAGACCATGTGCAGCACATTCTGGATGGTGGTAAAGCCTTCTGCCAGTTCGTAGGCTGCGTCGGTCTTGGCTACGCCGGGCAGCTGCTTGAGCTGCTCATCGGTCTGCTGCATCTTGGTATTGTCTTCCAGAACCACCACATACCGGTGACGCAGGTCCTGCGCCTGAACGCCGCTGAAAGCGCTGTCGCCGTCATGGTCGGCGATGAAGTCTTCCAGCGCCTCCTCCCGGGAGATAAAGGTGGACTGGAGCACATTGTCCAGCAGATTGATTTTGGTGCCGATGCTCTTGGCTTCGGCATCGGACAGGTCGCTGTCTATGTACACCAGGATTTCACTGGTCTTGTTCAGTTCCTCCACCATGAGGTCCAGGTTGTAGGCCAGGATGGAGAAGCTGCCCACGATGACCAGACAGGCCACCGTAACACACACAGCGGCGAAGGACATAAATCCATGGAGGAAAATACCCCGGAAGCCTTCTTTCAGCAGATATCCCAGATTATTCAGCTTCATCGTCGTTTTCCTCCTCTGTTCCGTCCCGGACTACCAGGCCCTCGTCAATGGCGATGACCCGCTTGCCGAACAGCTCCACCAGGTTCTGGGCGTGGGTAACCACCAGAACGGTGGTGCCCAGGTTGTTGATTTCCTGCAGCAGAGCCATGATTTCAAAGGAGCGCTCCGGGTCCAGGTTACCGGTAGGCTCGTCGGCGATGATGGTGGAAGGGTTGTTCACCAGTGCCCGGGCAATGGCCAGACGCTGCTGCTCACCACCGGACATCTCATTGGGATGGCGGCTCATCTTGCCTTCCAGTCCCACCAGTTCCAGCACATAGGGAACCCGTTCCTTGATTTCCTTTTCCTTGGCGCCTACCACACGCATGGCAAAGGCCACGTTCTCATAAACCGTCATCTTATCAATCAGACGGAAGTCCTGGAACACAACGCCGACGGTGCGGCGCAGGTAGGGAATCTCACGGCGGCGAATCCGCTCCAGAGAATAGCCGTTGACATGGACAGCACCAGAGGTGGGCTTGAGCTCACCGGTGATCAGTTTGATGATGGTAGACTTACCGGAGCCGGAAGGCCCCACCAGGAAACAAAATTCGCCGTCCTCGATCTGCATGGTAACACCGTTAAGGGCGTTGTTTCCTTGCTCGTAGGATTTTACGACATCAATAAATTGTATCATACACATAATCTCCTGTATTTGGGCAGCACGGACTACACCGAATTCTGCCCGCAGTGTAACCGAATTGTAACACATTGACAGGTCAATGTCAATCATAATTGGGGGAAAATCCGGTGAATTCAAAGAATTCACAAAAATTCCACAATTTTTCAGCTGGAGAAATTGGAGAAATCCCGGTTCTTGTGGTTGCCATTTTTTATGGTCCCCTATCTTGTGTTTGGAAAGTTCACAAAAAGCGGGGCTGCGCAACGCAGCCCCGCAAACGGGTTCCATAATCAGCGGTTTTCCCGGGAAGTCAGGTACTTACGCACCATCAGTGCCACCTTAAAGGTGATGGCGTCATCAAACTCCCGCAGATCCAGTCCGGTAAGCTTCTTGATTTTCTCCAGCCGGTAGACCAAGGTATTCC
>USHP01000094.1 GCA_900554625.1 uncultured Eubacteriales bacterium
CAAAACAAAGGTGCATATGGGGCGTTTTCTCGTCCATATGCACCACGGCGGATATGATCGTGTCTTTCGATTGATGTTTTTGAATAAAGTCCAGCGCTTCGGCGAAATATGCTTTGACCTCGGATTTTTTCTTGCCCTTGAAAAACTCCGGGCTGGCGGTCACCAGCGCCTCCACCACCCGCACACTGTCGGAACGGGTGCGGCAGCCTGCTTCTGCAATCTGCTTTTCAGATTCTGCCCGGTACTTTCGTTCCGGTGTCACCAGATGAAAGTTGAGGCTGCTGCGAGTGGTATCGATATCGGGATTGCTGGCGTATTTTTCTTTGGTGCGCTCGTTGTGAGATTCGATGTGACCGATCTCCGGCCCCTTGTACTTGGCAAAGCGAAGAATGGCGTACTGTGCTTTCATTAGCGATCCCTCCGTTTCTGCCATACGATGTCGTAGCCCAGCACATCGGCCAGTTCCACGACTTCTCTATAACGGATGCTCTCCCGCTGCAGCTTGGCGGAAAGGTTGGAAACGCTGTCGCTCCAATCGTATTCATCGGACAGCCTGTCCACCAGTTCCTGCATGGTAAAACCTGCACGGATGATCTGCGCTTTGATCTCGTTTCTGATGTCCATTTCGTTCCTCCTGATTTTGGAAATGAAAACAGCAAAGCCGATGCACTCTCTGGCAAACCGACTTTGCTGTATTGTGTAAATCTCGATTGACTGCAAATTCGTTCAGATTTGACGGTGTAATGTCCTGCCCGTAGGTGGGCATATCCGACTTTGCGGAACCGTGGGACAGTTCACAAAACCGTGCAGATGCACACTTTTTAGTAATGCCGGTGCTCGTTTCCAAGACGCGCGGTTCCACGAAGTCTTTTCGTCCTGCAGAAAAATTCTTTCCTGTTTTCATCTATCTTGAAAATACCCCCGCTTTTTCAGTTCCTGCAGATCAAAGATCACATCCTCAGCTCGGAGCTTGGCAAGGCAGCCGAGGGTATAAATGTCGTAGGTGTCGTCAATCAGAAGCAGCGTCATCAGCAGTTTCTGGCTTCCGGTCAGATTGCTGTCATAGATGTGAAACAGCGGCAGTTCCTTGTAATACAGCTTCTTCATTAAATCCCCCCATTTTTACTTGGACTGAAAAACATCCATCCCATCCGCCCATCTATCCCATTTGGGATGCTTGGGATGGATGGGATAGGGCTTTTCGTGTTTGATCTCATAAAATTGGCGGCGTGACCAGCGCCTCGATGCCCCAGAATCCGTTGACCCGTTTGCCGAGGCGGTTGGTAATGTGGTTGTCGTGTTCCAGGCCGAATTCGTCGGCGTGCTTTTTGAGCGTCATGCTCACCGTCCGTGCCGCCAGCGGTTTGTAGGCGTTGTCCTCACACCACATGGAATAGATGGCGTAGAGATCGACGGAGGTAATGGTGCTGTCGGCCTTCAACCGGATGTACCCCTCCGAGCGCAGGAACAGGAGAACATTGTCCGCCTCCTGCTTGGCCTCCACACGGTTGTCTCTGGTGCGGGCACTTTCGGTGAACCGGTAGCTGTTTCCAATCAGCCTCCGCAGACCATCCAGACACCAGAGGAAGATCCCCTCGATTTCGGCACAGAGCTTGTCCGCAAGAAAAGGATCGTCCTCACGGTCGAGGGGCTTCTTTTTCACCGACAGAATCAGCTGCCGCCGGTAGAAGCCGTCCGAGTGGTCGTATAAGGATTCCAGATCGCCGTTGGAAAAGGCCAGAAACCGGACATACATCTGCCCCTGATAGCTCTGCTCGCCCTTTCGCTCCAAGTCCATGGGCATCTCGGCGGTGATCAGCGATTTGAGATAGTGGGTGGATTTCAACGCTTCCATCTTCATGTCATCGTCTACCATGAGAAGTTGATGCTCCAGATCGGCTCGTGCAAAGGGACTGCGCTCTACTTTGGCGATACTGCCATTTTTCAGATTATCGCCCAGCATCTTCTGCATCACCACGCCGATTCGGCTCTTGCCCTCGCCGCCGTTTCCTTTGAGCAGCATCATGGTTTGACCTCGGTTGGTGGGGAGTAGACAGTAGCCGAGATACTCCTGCAGGGTCAACACATCCTCGTCCTCCAAAAGTTCCGATAAAAAATGCAGCCATGTCACAGGCTGCGGAGCGTTGGCATCATATTTGACGGGCAGGCGGTTGCGGCAGAACTCCTTGTGATCGGTGAACTCACCGTTCAGAAACAGCGTGCCGTTGGCCACATGGAGCCTGTCTTCGTGTACCGGCAGGTTCGGTGCATAGGCCTCCAGCTTCAGCATTTCCAGAAGCGCAGACGCCCGCTTTGCAAGGCCACAGCTGAGATAAGGGCGGAGCATCTCGTAGATAGCTTTACGGACGCTTTCTTCATCGTTGATGCGTCCCTCCCTGGTAAAAAAACTGCCGCCCACCCGGACCATAGGGTGCTTCTGCAGAAAGTCCTCACAGAATCCAACCTCATTTACCATTTTACCGTCGTACCAAAAGGGCCTTTCGACGGTGTATTCATGTTTGTTCATTCGATTCCTCCTTGATCTCTCGCAGGTGATCCTGCAAGAGCGTGATTTTGTTGTCTTTCATCATGTCGTTTACCAAGTCTGTTCGTTCTTCCGGAGAACCTATCGTCAGTAAATCCAACATATACTGCGTACATTCGAGCATATGGCAGGCTTCCACAAAGCGGTCGTCCGGATCATCCTCCAGTGTCTGAGGCGAAAAGCGCACCTTCCAATCCTGCAGGATTTGCAGATACTCCCGTAGAACGCGGAAACAAAGACGCTCGTTGTCTGCCTGCGTCCTGTACAAGTTCAGCTTGGTGAGGATGGACGGCTTGTCCTCTTGAACACCGAAGTCTGCCCTCAGTTTCTGCACTGCCTCCATGGCTGTGATACCGAACAGCTTGGATGTGAATTCAATCACATCTCCCTTAGCACCACAGCCGAAGCAATAGAAGTAATCCTCATTTAGCTTCATGCTGGGGTGTCGGTCATTGTGGAATGGACAGCAGGCCATTCCGTTTCGGCTGACGCTCAGCCCGAAGTGTTCCGCCGCCATCCTCGGCGTGACCGTGGATTTGACGGCTTCAAAAATTGTCATAGGCATTTCTCCTCTCGATTTTTCTGACAAATTCTCTTTGTCATCTGAATATACGGAGAAAAAGTCTTAGACCGAAAAAATCAGGCTCTTGTGCAAGCAAACAAAAAAGCCCTCCCGAATTCTTGCAAAAATGCAAGCCGGAAGGGCGAAACAAATCACCAATCATTCACTTGATGATTAGAAGTTGACAAGAATGATTATAATGACTATAATGATGATAAGAAACACTGGAGGTGCCTTATGAACTATATCGAAAGTGAGACTGTGGAACTCAAAGCGGAAGTGGTCAGCGATATCTGCAAAGAAATCATCGCATTTGCCAATACAAAAGGCGGTACCCTGTATATCGGCGTTCAGGACGATGGGCAGATCATCGGTGTGAACGATGCCGACCGTGTCACGCTGCAGATCAGCAATATGGTTCGGGACTCCATCAAGCCGGACGTAACCATGTTTGTTGGGTATAAAACGCAGGAAGAGAACGGCAGGCAAGTCGTTGCGGTAACGGTTCAGAAAGGGACGGACCGGCCTTATTATCTTGGGAGCAAAGGTCTGAAACCCAGCGGTGTCTATGTTCGGAACGGCACCTCTACCGATCCTGCCACCGATACAGCTATTCGAAAAATGATCAAGGAGACGGATGGCGACACATTTGAAGATATGCGTTCTTTGGAGCAGAATCTGACCTTTGAGGCAGCAGCGGAACTGTTTGCCAAATGCAAAATACCCTTTGATGCTTCAAAGATGCGAACCCTTGGTTTGGTGTCTTCTGACGGTATCTATTCCAATGTCGCCATGCTGTTATCCGATCAGTGCAGCATAACGGTCAAAGCAGCGACATTTACCGGAACTGAAAAAGTCAACTTTCATGACAGACGCGAATTTACCGGCTCCCTATTCCGGCAGATGGAGGAAATATACGCCTACCTTGACCTGAGAAACAGCACGAAGTCGACCATTGAGGGCTTGTACCGCAATGATTTGCGCGACTATCCGGAAGAAGCCCTTCGGGAAGCGCTGATGAATTCGCTGGTTCACAGAGACTATTCCTTCCGTGCCAGCACCTTAATCAGTGTATACGACGACCGAATTGAATTTGTATCCATAGGCGGTTTACCCAGCGGCATTGAGCTCGATGATATTATGCTCGGCCTTTCCGTATGCCGAAACCCAAAGTTGGCGGCGGTATTTTACCGACTGAAGCTGATTGAGGCCTATGGTACCGGTATGCCGAAAATCATGAGTTCTTATGGGGGCAGCGGGCTGGAACCCAAAATTGAAGTCACCAATAATGCCTTCAAAATTACTTTGCCCAATCGCAATGCCGCAGAAAAGAAGGTGACCGCAGCCTCGATTGCCCGCAGAACCAATGAGCAGCAGATCATGGAAGTTGTCGAGAGAAATGGGTTCATCGTTCGCAGCGATGTGGATTCTTTGCTCAGCGTCAGCCAGGCGACAGCAAGCCGTATTCTGAAACGCATGGTTGCCGATGGGCTGCTCTATCAGGATGGTGTTGGGAGAAAGACGAAATTCCTGAAAAAGTGATTTGTCCAATGATATGCAAGTACGGATTATCGTACAGGAAGAAAGTTATTATGAAATATAAATTCTGATCTGAATTACTTGGTAGGAGGTGTGGTGAATGAGCAACGAGAGTGTTTATCTCCCCGGTAAAATCCGTGACCGTATTCAGGACCTGATGAAATCACGCAAGGTCACACAGGCAGAACTTGCCACCCGGATCGGTTGTTCGGAAAGTGCGCTGAGTCGTTTCATCAGCGGCAAGACGGACAAGCTGGGCGATGAAAATATCATCCGCATTGCCCGTGTGTTTAACGTCTCCACTGACTTCCTGCTTGGGGAAGTCGATGTCCCCGACCGCCTGAATTATGATATTTCCGAGCTTGGCCTGTCGGTACAGGCGGCAAGAAATCTGTACACCCATAAAGTGAATCCACAGGTGGTCAATGCACTGCTTGAAAATCCGGAGTTTTCCAACACCACCAATCTGATCTCCGGTTACCTGGATGACGAACTCGCCAAGGGCTTTGCGGCACAGAATCAGTTGTACGCAACCGTCGCCGGTATGCTGAAATGTGAGCCAGATGCGGTAAATGACGTTAAGAAATTACAGACGCCTGTGTATCAGGCAGACCTGACGGCGATCCAGCGGTCATTTATGGCAGCGGTACAAGCAGTCAAGAAAGAGGTTGGCAACGATCTGTCTGCCACCCGTGAACTGACCGCGCAGGCAGCGAAAAAGATTTATGACGAGCTGACAAAGGGGCAGAAAAAGCGAAACCGCAAAATCACCCCGGAACAAATCAGCGAGGCGGTGGCACAATCTGTTTCCCATTTGCCTGGTGTCGATACGGAAATGGTCAAGCAGATGTTCCTTGCGATGACCGGCACGGTAACGAATCATGAAAAGAGACCAGATGACCAATGAACAGCTCTGTGCATTGGCCAAGCAGGGCGACGCTGATGCGCAGAATCTGCTGATTGAGAAGAACCTCCGCTTTATCAAAAAGACCGCGTTCGAAGTATGGAATACGCGTGCACAGTTCAACCGCTCCCTGTGTATTGACGTCGAGGATCTGGTACAGGAAGGATCAATAGGGCTGTATGACTGTATCGAAAAGTTTGATCCGGACAGCGGCAACCAGTTCCTGACCTATGCTGTTCCGGCAATCAAAAACGCCATGCTCGACTATGTTCGCTCGCAGAGTTCATTCTTTGAAGGCAAGAATCAGAGCGAGATTATGTCTCTGGATGAATTTGCAAAGGATGAGGTACAAAGCAAACATACCTTCATTCCCGATCCCGCGACACAAACACCGGAGCAAGTTTATCTGGCGCAGGAACGACTGAACGATCTCCATCATGCCCTGGATAGGATCGAGGCCAGAGAAGAACAGTATTTGCGCTATCGGTTCGGATTCGTTGATGACATTGAGCATCCGCTGACGGAAACGGCGCAGCACTTCAACCTGTCCGAAAGCAGAGCAAAACGCACCGAGGCGCTGGCTCTGGATAACGTGTGGCTGGAGCTGCCGTGGTGGTATGAGCAGCAGAGAACTTTTCTCCTGTCTGCCATCATGGAAGCGCTTCTTGCGATTGAGAAATTGATCAACGAAAGAGTGTCGCTCGGATAAGAGTGCGATTCGCTGCGGCGGGTTTTATATCCCTTTTGCTCCCCCGGTGATGCAGCATAGCGTCGGCCTATGACCTCCGCTTTGCCGCACCACCTACACCCGAACAGTCGGATTTTCTCATAGCAAATCCCTGGTTTTGTGTCCCTTCCAGCCACAAAATCCGCCTGTTCTGCTGCCGCCGAAAACTGCCTGTCTGGTGTGGGACAGCCCCTTTTCAGCGTCAGCGGTCGCAAAAGGTATAACACACTAGACCTTGCAAGCAAGATCGTGTGCCAACAGGGATGCTCCGCGCCCCCATTGGAAACCCCGTGCCAAGGTGATTTTTCCCTTTGGATACCCCTTTATTTTTGACTGCAAAAGGGTACCCAAACCATCAAAACCGGTTTGGCACTTGTGCCGTCAAAAATAGAAAATCCGAAAAATCTCCTCGTAGCGGCTTGGAGAAATTTCGGATTTTCGTCCATGGGAGTTTGCTGCGGATTTGCAAATTCCCATGGAGGAGCTGCGGTGGAAACGAGGGGGCAGTTGCCGATCTGTGCGCCGCTGCTTTTATCGCCGATATTTGTCGATTGTCTTTATCGCTTGTTTCCTCAAATGCAAGCGCTAAACAATACGATCGGAAGTAAATATAAATAAAAGTGTGATCTGGCGCCGTGAAAACCATTAAATTTTGTGATTGGGGTTGTATTTTACATCCTTCGTGCATATAATAAAAGTGTGAACACACGACACAAAAACTCCAGTAAAAGTGTGAGGAGTGTAGCTATGGAACGATTTATTTTGAAAAAGCTGCTGGACTGGAAGAATTCTCCCTACCGCAAGCCCCTGATCATGAAGGGTGTACGTCAGGTGGGCAAGACTTGGATTCTGAAAGAGTTTGGTAAGCGTTACTATGAAAATATCGCCTATTTCAACTTCGATGAAAACGAGGAATACAAGCAGTTCTTTGAAACCACCAAGGATGTTGACCGCATCCTGCAGAACCTGATGCTGGCCAGCGGTCAGAAGATCGTACCGGAAAAGACGCTCATCATTTTTGACGAGGTGCAGGAT
>USHP01000095.1 GCA_900554625.1 uncultured Eubacteriales bacterium
GCCTCGGGAGCCGCAGCCTGGGTGCCTTCGGTGGCAGCGGGCTGGGTTTCGGGAGCCTTGGTTTCCACAGTCTTTTCCACGGAGCAAGCGCCCAGTGCCAGAACCATGACCAGAGCCAGCAGAAGTGCGATAACCTTCTTCATAATCACATTCTCCTCACAGTTTGTTATTTTGCACAATTCGACACAACAAATCGTGCGTTCTACTAGATATATTACACGACAATTTTTCCTTTGTCAACCGTTTTCTGAAAATATTTTTCCAATAACAGTCGAAAAAGAAAACTTTTTCCATTACGCACAAAAACAGTGATCTCGTTTACAGCACATTGACGAAAGTTTTTTCCCACCCTTGACGGGGCCACAAAACATGCTATCCTGTAAGAAAAAAACAGGAGGGTGCATTCCATGAAAAAACATATTCTCTGCCTTGGGGACTCCAACACCCACGGCTACTGCGCCGACCCTGCCGACTGTGCCGACGGGGGCATCCGCTTCAACGAGGACGAGCGCTGGACAAAACTGCTGCAAAAATATCTGGGAGAAGAATACCTGGTCATTGAAGAAGGGCTCAGCGGCAGAACCACCTGCTTTTCCGACCCGCTTTTTGAAGGACTCAGCGCGCTGGAGTATATCCATCCATGTCTGAAAAGTCACGAACCCATTGATCTTCTGATTATCATGCTGGGTACCAATGATACCAAAGACCGTTTCTGCGCCAGCGGCGCCTGCATTGGTTTGGGTATGGGCAGACTGGTGAAGAAGGCCATGGACACCCCCTGCTGGGGAGATCACGCCCCCAATATTCTGGTCATCGCCCCGCCCCCCATCGAAGAGGGCATGCTCACCAGCCCGGTGGCCGCCACCATGGGCAGCGGCTGTGTCCAGCGCTCCCGGGAACTGGCCCGGTATTATGAAGAGCAGTGCAGCCTGCTGGGTGCTCACTTCCTGGATGCCGGAACCTTAGGCTGCGAATTCAACAAGGTTGACTACATGCATCTGACCCGTAAGGGCCACGCCGCTCTGGCCCAGGCACTGTGTCACTGGGTTCAGACCCATTAAAAAAGCGCCGCCCTCACGGGGCAGCGCTGAAACTGTCGAAAAAACCCTACGGGCTTTTCCGACAGATGTTTGGCAGTCTGCTGCGCGCATAATTTGCCCCCGAGGGGGCAAATTCCACACTTGCAGGCTGTAAAGTATGTTCCGCCAGGTACACGCCCCGGCGGAACATGATTCTGATTTTATTTGCCGCCCTCACGGGGCAGCGCTTTCGGTTGGGGTTAAATAGGGCTTGAACATGGGCTCAATCAGCAGGCTGTCAATCAGCGCCAGCAGAGCCGGCAGGAAAAAGATCGGAAAAATAAACCGCAGGCACAGGTACAGTCCCACTGCGTTGATGGCTCCCAGTGCCAGAGTAAAGGGCAGCTTGCTCAGGCTCAGAAACACGGTATTTTTCAGCAGTCCCAAGAAGGAATTTTCAAACCGGGACAGCATGGGAAACAGCACGCTCAGAATCCCCAGCAGCAAAACTCCCACCACCGCACCGGCGGAAAACAGCATCCAGGGAAGCTGCCCCAGCACCGCGCCGTTCCACAGGAAAATCATTCCCCGGGCAGCGGCCCAGAACACCCCGGCAAATACCACCGACGGCAGCAGCCCCGGCTTGAGATTGCGCCGGAATACCCGGAAAAACCGATGCCAGGTGTGCTTCTCTCCCTGACGGTAGCCCCGGAAGGCGGCATCGTACAGCGCCGCGAAGGACGCTCCCATGGTCAGCACCGGAATGCAGCCCAGCAGCCAGAACAAGCTGAGGAAAATGCAGTCGGTAACCTGGGTCATGGTAATCATCAAAGGATTTTCCGGGTTCAACAGTTTCTGAAACATTTCGCTTACCTCCGGGGATGAGATTGGCTTCATTGTAGCACAGTTTCCCCGGAGTGTCACCCTTTGACAAAAAAGTTTTTCCTTTTCTCCATTCCGGTTGAAATTATTTTTCCGCAATGGTATGATAAAGAAAAGATCGCCCGGGAGGGCACACAACATTTACAGGAGGAATCATCCATGGATCGTCAAAAATTTCTTGCAGAGCGCCAGTGGATTCAGAATCAGCTGAAAATCGCAGCTGATTTCTGGCTGAAAAACGGCATGGACCCCGTCCATGGCGGCATTTACACCTGCCTGGACCGTCAGGGGAAAATCTTCTCCACCGACAAGAGCGTCTGGATGCAGGGCCGCTGCGGCTGGACCTACGCTTACCTGTGCCACGTTTACGGCGTGCGGGAAGAGTGGCTGGCCGCTTCCAAGAGCTGCATCGATTTCCTGGAAAAATACTGTGTCAATCACGAAGCCGGCGGACGGCTCTACTTCACCGTCACCGGTGACGGCAAGCCTCTGCGCCAGCGCCGCTACTGCTACTCCGAGGCCTTCTACTGCATCGCCAACGCTGAGTACTACGGCATCACCGGTGAGCGGGAGTACCTGGAGCGGGCACGCCGGGCTTACGACATGTACTGGAACCTGAACCACGGTATGCCCGACCCCACCGGCCTGGGCCCCAAGACCATTCCCGAAACCCGCAGCGGCCGCTCCCTGGGCATCCCCATGATTATTCTGAACGTCACTGGCGTGATGAAGCGGGTCGACCCGGAGATGAAGGACGTATACGACGCCCGGGCCAAAGAGTGTGTCAGCGACATTTTCCGCTACCACGTCAAGCCCGACCTGCACTGCACTCTGGAAAACGTGGCCCCCGACGGCACCCCCCGGCTGGACATCACCGAAGGCCGGATGGTCAACCCCGGTCACGACATTGAGTGCAGCTGGTTCCTGATGGACTACGCCAACGATACCGGCGACAAGGAGCTGCATGCCAAGGCCATTGACGTATTCAATATGGCCTTCAACATGGGCTGGGACAAGGAGTACGGCGGCATTCTGTACTTCATGGACTGCCTGGGCAATCCTCCGGAAGCTTACGAGCACGACATGAAGCTGTGGTGGCCCCACAACGAGGCACTGATCGCCTCCATGATGATCTACCGGGATACCAAGGACGAAAAGTATCTGGACATTTTCTATCAGATTCTCGATTACTGCAAGACCTACTTTGCCGACGAATACGGCGAGTGGTACGGCTATCTGCGCCGGGATGGCAAGCCCACCCAGCCCGCCTGCAAGGGTTCGACCTTCAAGGGCCCCTTCCATGTACCCCGCTGCCTGACCCTGGTTGACCAGATGATGGGTCAGATTCTCGGCGAATAACCGATTTTTTCAAATTTCTGACCCACGAAAGGAGACCTGGAATGGACGAACAGCATATGGACATTCTGGAACGAATCCACGCATCTTATTATCAGCTTACCGCAGCGGAACGAAAAGTAGCGGATTTTGTGCTGGCCCAGCACGCCCAGGTGCAGTTCATGTCCATCACCCAGCTGGCTGACGAATGCGGTACCGCCGAAGCTACCATCTCCCGATTCTGCCGGAGCCTGCAGCTGAAGGGCTTCAACGCTTTCAAAATTGAGCTGGCCCGGCACTCGGCCTCCCTGACCAAGCATCCGGAGGACGCCACCGATACCGTCACCGGCCGCAGCCAGGAAATCGCCCGGCTGGCCCACGACGCCGTGCAGCAGACCATCCGTCTGATGGAGCCGGAGCTGGTGATGCAGGCGGTGGAGCTGATTGAGAAAGCCCCCCGGGTAATTTGCCTGGGTTCCGGCGGCTCGATGATTATGGCCAGCGAGTGCGCCCACCTGTTTTCCACTGTCAGCGGCAAGTTCCAAGCCATTTCGGACTACCACATGCAGATGACCGCCGTGGCCACCATGGGAAAAGATGATGTGATGATTCTGTTTTCCTACTCCGGCGCCACCATCAACGGCCTGCAGCTGCTGGAATTGGCGAAGAGCAGGGGAATCCATACCATCCTGGTCACCCGGTTCCCCAAATCCCCGGCGGCCTCTCTTGCAGAGGTGGTGCTACGCTGCGGCTCCAACGAAGGACCCTTCCAGTCCGGCTCCGTTCCGGCCAGAATTGCCCTGCTGATCGTGGTGGATGTACTGTTTCAGGAGTACTATCACCGCAATCCGGAAGCTTGTGAGGAAAACATCCAGAACGTGGCCGCCGCCCTGTCTGACATCCATGTATAACGTAAACCCCCGCCAGTACAACCTGGCGGGGGTATTTTTCTTATCGGGTGCGGAAGAAGGCTTCAATCTCCCCTTTTCCCGCCTGAACCCGGCCCTGGAGGAATCCGGGCTTGCCGCCGCCCCGGCCGGAAAGGGCCGCGGTCATCTCCTTACACAGCTGCCGCAAATCGGAGCCTGGCTGGGCCAGGCAGAAGCCATAACCGGTTTCATCGCTGCCGCTGAATACCGCAGCCCTGCCGCCGCATTTTTCCGCCACCGCATCGGTCAGTTCCCGCAGGGCGGTGCCGTCCAGGTCGGCTTCAAACAGCAGCACATCCCCGGTTCCGGCAAGCGATTCTGCAATTCCTGCAAAAATCCGCTTTTCCAGGCCAATGATCCGGTATTTCTGGGCAGCAGCCAGATCGTTCATCCGCTGGGCCGCCGCTCCGGTTTCCGTAATCTGGGCAGAAAAAGCCTGAGATACCAGCTTGTTTTGCTGGTAGGCAGTGTTGAGAATTTCCAGCGCCCGCTTTCCGCAGGCCATTTCCATCCGGGTACCGCCCCGGAAATGCACGGCACTGAACAGCTTAATCAGCCCGATTTCTCCCGTAGCCGCCACATGGGTGCCGCAGCAGGCGCAGCAGTCAAAGCCGGGAATCTCCACAATCCGCACCGGCCAGGGCAGCACCCGTTTGGTGCGGTAGTTTACCTGGGGCAGCTGTTCCTGACTGGGATACCAGCACCGGATGGGAAGATTCTGCCACACCGCCCGGTTGGCTTCCGCCTCGATTTCCGGCAGCACTTCCGGAGAAATCACACCGTCAAAATCAATGGTGATGCAGTCGGCGCCCATGTGAAACCCGGTATTATGGTAACCAAGCCGTCGATTGATAATGCCCGACACAATATGCTCGCCGCTGTGCTGCTGCATCCGCAGGAACCGGGCGTCGTAATCAATCTGCCCTTCCACGGTGCTGCCGGGGGCCAGAGGGCCGTCGCAAAAATGCACCACCGTTTCTCCCTCTTCCCGGGTATCCAGAACCCGGACACCGCCCAAAATACCAGTATCCGCCCCCTGTCCGCCGCCTTCCGGGTAGAAGGCGGTAGCGTCCAGAATCACCCGATAATTCTGCCCATTTTCCTCACAGGCCAGCACCTGGGCGGTAAAGCGGCGTAAGTGGGAATCTTCGTAATATAGCTTTCGTGTCTGCATGAAAAATCGTACCCTTTCCGGCAGTTTTTCCGGATTATACCACAGAAGCCGCCGGAATGCAACTTACCGCAGCTTTACATGGTTTTGCCCAAAACTTTTCTTCCTTCCTCTAGCTTTTTCCGCCCATGTAGTGTAGAATAGACAAAAAATGCGTTGAGGTGATACTATGCCCGCCAGTTATGCCCACTACCGGTTCGGTAAGCTGGTTCTGCCCAATCTCCCGCCGGATGCCCGGCAGTGTATTTCGCGCTTTCGCCGGATGTTCGACGTAGGACTGCAGGGGCCGGACTTTTTCTTTTACTACAATCCCCTGATGAAAACTGCCGTCGGACAGCTGGGCGGTCAGTTTCACAGCCAGACCGGTAAGGAATTCTTTACCCGTGCCTGTGCTGCCGCCACTTCCGAAGCAGCCCGGGCCTACCTGTACGGACTGCTGGGTCATTACTGCCTGGATTCTGCCTGCCATCCCTTTGTTCAGAGCAAGGTAGACAGCGGGGAAGTCCGCCATGTGGCCCTGGAATCGGAGTTTGACCGGTATCTGCTGGAAATGGACGGAGAACCCTCTCCCCACACCTATAACATCAGCAAATTCCTGAAGCTGACCCTGGGCGAATGCATGACCGTAGCGGAATTTTTCCCCGGCGCCACCGGTGCCAACGTAAACCGGGGCGTGCGGAACATGATCTTTGCCCTGAATTTCCTGTCCAGCAAAAACCGGAAGGGCCGGGAGCGGCTGCTGAAACTGATCAATGCCAACCTGCTGGACAATCTGGTTCCCCGAAGAGGTCTGCCGGTCTATGCCCGGATGGACAGTGAACTGCTGGCACGGTTTAACCGGCAGGTCCGGAGCTACCCGGAGATGCTCCGGCAGATTCAGGAGCATATGCAGACCGATGAACCTTTGGGTGAAGACTTCCAGGCAACCTTTGGCTAAGCCAAAAAACAATACAACGGAGAGAGAACATGAACAAAACCTTCAAACTCACGGCATTGGAGCGGAGCTGGATTCTCTACGATATCGGCAATTCTGCCTTTATTCTCATGGTTTCCACTCTGATTCCCATTTATTTCAATGCCCTGGCATCTTCTGCCGGGGTGGACGAGAACCTGTACCTCAGCTACTGGGGCTATGCCGGCTCCATCGCCACGGTGCTGGTGGCCATCATCGGCCCCATCTGCGGCGCACTGTCGGACCGGAACTTCAAGAAGCCTTTGTTCCTGCTTTGCGTAGCGGTGGGCGTCATCAGCTGCGCTTTGCTGGGCTTTTCCAGCGGCTGGCTGCTCTTCCTGGGAATTTTTGTAGCCGCCCGGGTAGGTTATTCCTCCAGCATTGTGTTTTATGACTCCATGCTGCCGGAAATCACCGAAGAAGGCCGGATGGACACCATTTCCTCCATGGGCTACGCCTATGGCTACATTGGCTCGGTAATTCCCTTTATTCTCTGCCTGGTGCTGGTGCTGGGCGGAGGCAGCTTCGGTCTGAGCCAGACTACCGCCATGATGCTGGCCTTCCTGGTCACCGCCCTGTGGTGGCTGGGCTGCGCCCTGCCCCTGGCAAAACGCTACCGGCAGAAGGCCTATGTCACCTACAGTGAAAGCCCCTGGGGAGATTCCTTCCGGCAGCTGGGCCGGACCATCCGGGACGCCCGGAAGGACAAGCACATTTTTCTGTATCTGGTATCCTTTTTCTTCTTCATCGACGGCGTGTACACCATCATTGATATGGCCACCGCCTACGGCACGGCACTGGGGCTGGAGACCACCGGCCTTTTGCTTGCCCTGCTGGTAACGCAGATCGTGGCCTTCCCTTCGGCGCTGATCTTTGGCCGCCTGAGCCAGAAATACGCGTCCAAGACCCTGATC
>USHP01000096.1 GCA_900554625.1 uncultured Eubacteriales bacterium
GCTGCAGGTGGGTCACAAAGGACAGCAGGACGAACCCCACGGTCAGGGCTGCCGGCAGCGCCGCCCCCGGCAGGGGCGCGCCGTCCGTCAGGGTGCCCATAAAGCCCCCCATCAGCAGGTAAAGGATGCCCATGCCGCCCATGACCACCAGGTTGGTGACGACGGTCCAGAACGCGCCGCTTTTGGTGTTTTTCAGGCCCTGGTCGGTCAGGGCGTATTTGCGCTGAAACGCTTTGCTGAACATTTCCCTTCCCCCTTTCTCACCGTTCGCTGGTGATCTTCCACTGGACCGCCCGGTTGTAGTCCGCCCACATCCTGGCATACAGCCCGCCGGCGGCAGTCAACTCCTCGTGCGTGCCCTGTTCCACTATGCGCCCCTGGTCCATGACGAGGATCCTGTCCGCCCCCACCACGGTGGACAGGCGGTGGGCGATCATGATGACCGTGCGGCCTTTCGTCAGTTGGGCAAAGGCCTTCTGAATCAGGGCCTCGTTCTCCGGGTCGGCAAAGGCGGTGGCCTCGTCCAGCACCACGATGGGGGCGTCTTTCAAGATGACCCTGGCCAGGGCCACCCGCTGCTGCTCTCCGCCGGAGAGGTAGGTGCCCTCTGTACCGATCACAGTGTCCATGCCCTTTGGCAGCTTTTCCAGAATGTCTCCGCACTGGGCGGCCATGAGGGCGGCGAGCACCTGCTCCCGGGTGGCCTCTGGCCTTGCGGCCCGGACGTTCTCCAGGATGGAGGTCTTGAACAGCCGGCTGTTCTGGAACACAAAGGCAATCTGATCCATGAGCGCGTGGGGGTCCATGTCCCGCACATCCACGCCGCCCACAAGCACCGCCCCGGAGCTTACGTCCCAGAACCGGGGGATCAGGCTGGCCGCCGTGGTCTTTCCGCCGCCGGAGGGACCCACCAGTGCCACGGTCTGCCCCGGCTCTGCTGTAAATGAAACGTGGGAGAGGGCGAGGGTTTCTGCACCGTCGTAGGTAAAGCTTACGTCCTTAAATTCCACCTTATTGCCATGAGGTGTTTTCGGATGTGCAGGGGCCTGCAGAGTAGGGGCCTCCATTACCTGATTGATGCGGCCGAGAGCCGTGCCTGCCAGCATCATCCCGGAGGCGGCGAACATAATCTTGGCCAGCGCTGTGGAGATGATGGCTGAAAATACAGCGTAGAAGGCAAAGTTAGTGACAAAGCCGGCAAGATCACCGCCTGCCAGAGCCCCGGGCGCCAGAAACAGCGCCGCCGGCACCAGGAATACAAAGGCTCCTTCCGTAAAGGTCAGATTGACCGACTGGGGCACCCGGCACACATCCGCCTGATAGTGTTCAGCTTTGCTGCTGTATTCCTCAATAGCTTCCTGGAAAGCTTTGAAAGAATAGACAGTCTGCTGAAAAATCTTGACGACGGGAATGCCCCGGACATATTCGGTACCCGCTTTGGTCATACGGTCCTGGGCCGCCTGGTACTCAGCCATGATCTGAGCGTTTTTGCCGCCCATCATGGAAAACATGGCAATGATCGAAATGACCGCAGCCAGCAGGCAGGCGGCGCCCATTCTCCAGTCAAAGACGAACATCATCACCAGCATGGCCAGAAAAAGAACCACCGTGCCCACAATATCCGCCAGATTATGGGCCAGCAGTGTTTCGGTATCAGCCGCCGCCGCATCCAGCCGACCCCGGATCAGCCCGGAAGCGTTGGAATCAAAGAAACCAAGCGGGGCTTTCATCACGTGGGCAACGCCCTGCTTGCGGATGTTGGACGCTGTGCGGAAGGCGGCCAGATGGGTACACATGAGCCCGGCAAAGTAAATCACAATGCCGCCCACCGCAAAGCCGAAGGCCAGCCAGCCATAGCGGGTCACATTCTGTGCCTGGGTCCAGTCTGGCGCCACGGCAATTAAATCCCTGGCTGCCAGCCAGATGCAGATGTAGGGAGCCATACTAAACAGCATGGATATGGCCGACAGGGCTAACCCAAGGAAGGTCAGGCTTTTGCGGCTTCCGGCATAGTCCAGCAGAGTCGCCAGGTCACTCTTTCTTTCTTTTTTCATTGGAAAACCTCCTTATATATGTATTTATAGTTAGTATTAACTAACCCATAGGTGAAAAAACAAGGGGGATACCCCTTTATTATAGGTCGGACAGACCCAGACCCCATAGATTCATGGGGTCATTAATTTTAGCCAGCCGGCGGTATAAAATTCCCGCAGCTGCTCTGTATAGTGCAGCGCCTGTTCATAGGGCATGTCGTGAATTACCACTTCAAAAATGCCGTTGAACATGCCGCTGGCAAGAATATGGCATAACTGCCGGTCGATCTCCGGCACGTTTTCTCCCAGGCGGCGCAGTACCTCCATATATTGCAGGGTGGATTCCACTTCCACCTCCACCATACGGTGGACAAACTGCTCATAGTCGGTGCCCTCGGCACAGCAAAGCAGCAGCTTGACCGGCGCCCGGTGCTGACAGATATATTCTACCATCCAGTGAAGATAAGCCCCGGAATCCTGTCCCATGTGCTCCGGCTGTTCTGCTTCCGGCAGTTCGGCAAAGGAAATCTGAGCTTCCATAAATCTGCCCATTAACGCGGTGGCGTGAGGCTCTACGATGGAAGCAAATAAAGCCTCCTTGCTGGAAAAATAGCCATAAAAGGCTCCGGTAGTTACTCCGGCCTGCTTCACAATCTGCCGAAGAGATGCCCCATGGAATCCTTTCAGGGAAAACTCATCCAGAGCCGCCTTTTGAATTTTTTTCAATGTATCCGGCGCATGTTCCTGCATGATGACCTCCGTGTAACACTGTTATGTAGCAGTGTTATAGTACATCTTTTAGATAGGTTTGTCAAGAGATAATGGCTGTGTAAGGAAAATCTAATTTTGATCAAAAAATTGTCTTTTTATTGACAAATCAGAGATGATATAGTATTTTTATATTGGTTAGTTATAGCTAACTAAAAACGACACGGGGCAGCATCAATGTTTCCCGTAGTTGGTTGATTGCAGAAATCAGGAGGAATTGTGCAATGGTTAAGACAATCTTAAAGATCGACGGTATGGCCTGCGGAATGTGCGAAAGTCATGTAAACGATACAATAAGGAAAGTTTGTGATGTGAAGAAAGTATCGTCCTCACATAAAAAGGGGATGACAGAGATTCTGTCCGAAGATACTCTGGACGAAACGGTGCTTAAGAACGCGCTGGAAAACATTGGCTATCGTGTGTTAGAGGTAGATACTATGCCATACGTAAAAAAAGGATTGAAAATGTAAAAAAAGAAAGTCATAGGACAATCTTGCGGCGATACCGGGTTCTAAAAGATTTTCGTCAATATAGGTATAAACACCGTCCAAATCCCGATAAGCGCGGGCCTAGAGTTTTACATCATATTTATCCAAAATGCTTCCTCCGTAAAGAGGAAAGAGCTTCCCCTGCGTCCATTAGAACACTGTCGGCAGCATATTCCTTTTCAGCTTCACTGATAGCTGCGTCCGTCCTTGCTGTTTCTATCATTTCTTCGTATGCTTCAATACTCATGACCACTAAATCGCCGTAGCCGTTCTTTGTGATGAAAAGCGGCTCCCGACTTGCATGGCAAAGCTCGGAAATTTCCGTGGTATTTCTAAGGTCTGTAATCGGTCTGATCTGCGGCATAGTATGCGCCTCCTTTCTGCACATAATTATAGCAGAATTATGTGCAAAATACAAGGCGGCTATACAAAATCCGCTTGTCAAAAGTATCGTTATCTAACGTCAGCTTCGGGCAATCGGGTTTTCCGAAAAGGAGGTTCTTTACTATTTTAAACTGCTTGCTTTCCAAAAGCACCTTTTGCCACCCGAATCCATATAGTAAATAAAATGAAAAATGGAACTTATCAATGACGGATCGGGAAAAGATAGTTTCAAATGATTATTATGATTTAATTAGCGATTTCAGATTGGCAGGAGGTCTTCTGGGGGATTTATCAGATTCCGTCTATCAGCCGGTAGGCGGAGAAATATCAATTGTCTATGTAAACCGGGCAGCCACACCGCCAATGAGTGTCAGCAATTTTACTTATCCGGTAATACCGAAGATATATGGATTGATGCAGAACCTGCCAGAGGAAACCTTTGATCCTACCCAGCTTATCCAAAGTGGTATCACACAAGTGCAGGAAGGGGCGCTTGGCCTTACAGGAAGAGGGGTAGTTATAGGATTTCTGGATACCGGGATTCGTTATGATGATGATGTGTTCAGAAATGAAGATGGCAGTACCCGTATTCTTGGTATATGGGATCAGACCTTGCAGACAGGTGATCCGCCGGAAGGCATTCTTTATGGAACGGAGTATAAGCAGGACGTCATCAATCAGGCCCTTAGAAGCGACAATCCAAGAGAAATAGTTCCCAGCTATGATGAAAACGGGCATGGTACCGCCATTGCCAGCGTGGCGGCAGGGAGCCGTTTAGGAAATGGGTTTCGGTTTATAGGTGCGGCGCCTCAGGCAGATATTGTGATGGTTAAGCTTCGGGAAGCAAAACCTCATTTGAAGGATTTTTATCTGGTGCCCCAGGAGGTGGCGGCATATGCAGAGAGCGATATTCTGGTGGCACTACGGTATCTGGAAAGTTATGCCATATCGCTGGTAAAACCGCTGGTCATCTGTTTTGGTCTGGGAACAAATCTGGGAGACCATGAAGGACATTCCATTTTGGCAGATTATCTGAATCAGATCGCCACCAGACGCAGCAGGGCGGTAATTGTCTGCGGAGGAAATGAGGGCAACAGCGGGCATCATTATCATGGAATTCCGGTGGAAGGCCTTGCCGAAACCATTGATAATGTGGAAATACGGGTGGATGGAAGCGAAAACGGATTTGTGGCGGAGCTCTGGGGCAGTGTTCCTGCCACTCATGCAATATCCATTCGGACGCCGGGGGGCGAGATTACTCCCAAGGTAGATTTCAGAGAGCAGAACAGCCGGGAGTTTGTTTTTATCTATGAAAGAACCAGAGTTCAGGTGGATCATGTATTAGTGGAGCCGGGATCAGGGGAAGAACTGATTTTTTTCAGGTTTATTGATCCTACGCCCGGAGTCTGGACAATACAGGTTACTATCAGTGGGAGCAGTGAAGGAAGCGAGTTTCATATCTGGCTGCCCCTGACAGAATTTTTGCAGAGGGAAACTTATTTTCTGCGCCCCTCCCCCTATACTACCTTAACAGAACCTTCTAATGTGCGTGAGGTGATCACCACTACTACCTATAATGATGCCAACGGCAGCTTCTGGGCAGATTCAGGAAGAGGTTATACCCGGATGGGAAGGATCAAACCGGATATTTGTTCTCCGGGAGTAGATATCAGTACCATTCTTGGACGCAGAACCGGTTCCAGCATGGCGGTTGCGCTGGCAGCAGGGGCATCTGCGCTGTTTCTGGAATGGGCAGTAATAGAGCGCAACCAGGTCAGAGTGGAAAGCAGAGAACTTAAAAACTATCTTATCCGGGGAGCAAAACGTTCACCGGGCGAAAGCTATCCAAATCGGGAATGGGGATATGGGCGGCTTGATTTGACCGGAATTTTTAATGTTCTGGCAGGAGTATAAATTACATTTTTATTAACACTGAATTAGGACAAAAGCACCTGAAAGTTGACAGATAGTTGATAGTATGCAACCGAATTGTCTGATAAAATTTGGAAAAAGACTCTTATAACGGAGTTTTAGTAACATAGAAGCAGATAGGAGGTCGCATTATGAAAAGGAGTTTTAAGAGAAGGCTGAAAATCATATTTGGTTCGATAGCACTACTTTTTATAGTATCAGAAATCTTTGTTATTATTGAGATACTGGGAGTCGGTTCAGTGGTCAGCAATATTATCAGTCAGCTTGTGCTGATAAGCATCAATATTGCGGCGGTAATTGCAGGTTACTATATCATTTCCAGGGATCTGCTGGCTCCGCTTATCGAGATGGATTCAGCAGCAATTGAGCTTTCTGAGGGAAATCTTTCTATTGACGTTGCCCATGAGTCAGAGGATGAGGTGGGAACCTTAGCAGATAGTTTCCGGAATCTGATTTCGGGGCAGAGCAGGATGATAAATGATATGTCCAATATTATCTGTGAGTTTAAAGAGGGTAATTTTAATGTCAGAACTGCCTGCCGTGAGGATTATAAGGGAAGCTTTTCGGCGATTCTGAATAATTTATCGGCACTGGCAATATCCTTCAGTGCCACCATGGACAATATTGATAAGGCAGCGAATGAGGTTTCCCGGGAATCCGGCGAGCTTGCAGATTGTTCCCAGGATCTTGCAAGCGGAGCCAGCGATCAGGCGGCGGCTGTGGAGCAGTTGCTGGCCAGCTTCATCAGTATTATGGAGCAGGTGACGGAAAATAACAAAGCAACAGCCCAGACCTGTGATAATGCAAAAGTTATTGGGGAGCAGGCCGAGGTGAGCCGGCAGAAAATGAGCCAGTTGACTGGGGCCATGGAGAAGATTCAGGAAACCTCAGGGGAGATTGAGGAAATTATCAGTGAAATTGAAAATATTGCTTCACAGACCAATTTGCTGTCCTTAAATGCCACTATCGAAGCGGCCAGGGCAGGTGAAGCGGGCAAGGGCTTTGCGGTTGTGGCGGATGAGATCCGTAAACTTGCAGAGAACAGTGCGGAGTGTGCTGTCAGCACGAAAAAGCTGATTACGAAGTCCCTTCAGGAGATTGAAAAGGGAAACAATATTTCAGTGGAGACCTCAGATGCCATGAATGAATCTATTCAGGAGCTGGCGAGTCTGATTGAAGCGATTGAAAGTATCCAGCAAAATTCCCAGAAGCAGGAAACTATTTTGAAGGAGCTTGAGGCAGGCGTCGAGCAGATATCCGGCGTTATCCAGAACAATTCGGCTGCGGCACAGCAGAATACAGCCTCCAGCCAGCAGCTTGCGATACAGGCCGATGTTTTAAAGGATATGGTAAACAAATTCCAGTTAAGACAGGCAGGCTGACAATACGTATATGGAAGAGAGGCCCTTTTGCGGCTTCTCTTTTTTTATGACATAATTACATTATGACATAATTTTACAATAAATTTATTTTTTTCTCTGTTAAATCATAGTATAATGACTATAGTACTAATTTTTTATAGATTGTGCTTGTTTGTTCAGCAAGCGTAATACTGACATCACAAGCAACATAGCAA